>NZ_WVRF01000029.1:0-15151 GCF_013110775.1 Ruegeria sp. HKCCD7296 | reverse complement strand
CAACCGCCATGCCGACAAGCGCATAAAGGAAGAACAGTCGCGGCATGACGATATCGCTGACACTTCTACGGGCTTTACGTCTCACCGGATGATAGACGATCAAGCCAGCCAGAATGATCGTAACGATCACATCGAGAGTAAAGAAATACAGTTCCTGTTTGCCACGAAACTGCGTCCACCGGCGTTCGATAACGATTTCCGACCCCGAAGCCCCGGCCAGCATCGTCGCAGGGTCGACTTGTGACACCGCAGCACCTGGCAACAGCAGCATCAACAACACGGTCACAAATGTGAGGGTCGTATTCAACTTGTCTTCCTTCCTGCTCACGCCAAAGGCTTACGCTTCACCAAAGGCACATCGTGCCCTATTCAATTCAATCGCAACAGGCGGGATCAGGTAAAGAGATTACCGTGCATTCTTCGGACATCGCGTCCGGACTGTGATACGAACGCTGATACAAGGATATGGTCCAAGCGCGAGAAAACCCAATGTCAGAACACAAGCTGCTTCGGTCGAAACTTGGGTTTTCACGGTGCTTCCCCAAGCTTGGAACACTAGCTTCTTTTGCAAGCGCTACTGTTGCATTTCTGGCATGGATCGAGCTCGCCCACGCCGAGAGTCCCGGTTTGACTCTCATCGACTCCTTCAAGGTGGCGGATAAATCGGAAGGCTTCTCGGAGCCTTCCGGATTGTCTCTGTCCAACGCGGAAGGCTTCTTATGGTCAGTAAGCGACGCTGAACCTAAACTGCACCTACTTGGAATCGACGGGGCATTAGGAAACTCATTCAAGCTGCCTTCATTGGCGGGATCAGATCTGGAGGGCGTCGCATCACGAAAAGATGGGTCTGTTTTAGTGCTTCAGGAAACTGATCGATCAATTCTAGTCGTTCACCCGACAGACCCCATTCAACTAACTACAATCCCTCTCACATCCCTCAAAGGCTACTCGGACGCCTCTGAATTTCTCGTCGGCAACCCTTTGAACAAGGGACCCGAAGGCATCGCCGTTGACCCGGAATCTGGGCGGGTCTTTGTTGGCATTGAGGGACAACCAAGGTTGTTAATGGTGTTATCGCCAGAACTAGACGAAATTGTTGAGATTATTCCTTTAGCCCGCGATGCAGGTTTTATCTCCGAACGTGTAGATGATAATGAACTGGATTTGAGTGGCCTGGCATGGTCTCGGTCCTCGCGTTCACTTTGGATTGTGAGTGACAAAAGCCGTCAGATCTTCGTCTACAATCCAAAATCCAAGTCAATAAAGTCTATCAGTTTGACGTTCTCAGAAGATGGCAAACAAAAGGAAGTTAAACATCCCGAAGGGATCGCTCTCGATGAGACCAAAGGGCTTCTCTATGTCCTAACAGACGATGCCAAGAAATCGCGGCTTTATGTTTTTGAGCAACCGGAATTGTGAGGACTGTCCTACTAGTTCTCTACTCTAACTTGTTGAAAAGCCGGTTTGTGTAATTCAGCGCCGTCGTATGTGCGGCGTAATAAGTAAATCTGCGTTCTGTTCACTGTGTTTCTTAAAAACATCACCCATCAATACATTCGAGTAGCGTCAGGTTCACACATGCGAACCACATAATAACATTGGACTTCAACATGCTCAGTCACTTTAAGGTTGTCAAAAATGCGCGTATTCAGATCAGTTGTTTTTGCGATCATTTGCACTCTTGTGGCCACTGCATCAGTTCCAAGAAGTAGCATTGCCCAAACCTGGGACATCGCATCCCAGCACTCGGTCAGCGGCGTAACGGTGTATGATGCGGATGAGCTGTTAACTTTTGCCGGTCAGTTGGCCTTTGATCGATCAGGGCGCATTACAGCGGTGGAGGTCGCATCAACGATCACTCAGATCTACCGAGAAGACGGCTACTTCTTAGCTGAGGCGTGGCCTGGTCCCGATGGGCAGAGCATAGTTGTTGATGAAGGGCGCATTCAAACCATCGAAATTGAAGGCGTAGATACTCGCACGTTCAAAACACTAGAGAAGATTTTTCAGCCCCTCACCACCGCATATCCAATAACTCTCAAACGATTTGAGCGGGCGGTTATGCTAGCCGAGGACATACCCGATTTGGACGTGTCGACCGAACTTGATTACCCGGATCAGGCTGGTGCTCGGCTGAGGGTATTGGGAGAACCTCTGCGCAAACAAGCCGGTAGTGCGACACTCGACAACCCTCCGCGTGAGCTTGGAGAAGCGCTCAGCTTCTATGTCGTACAAGAGTTTTATTCAACGCTGACCGTCGGGGATTTGCTGCGATTTGAGGGATCAGGCAATTACAATTGGGACAAAGACGATGAACACTCTTTATGGGGCGCTCTTACCTATCGCACGCCGCTGAACAGCAATGGTCTGTACGGTGAGATCTTCTACGGGAACATAAACGCAAAACGTGACCTCTCGGGGGACTTTGCGAGAACAGATATTGACGGCGAGAACTTCACAGTCGCGATGGGTTACCCCGTGATCCGCGATGTGGCCCGTTATGGGTATCTTCTGTTGGACTATCGCCTTTCAAAAGCGGACTCAGTCAGTGGTGGCGTTCCACTATCCAGTGACGCGAGTGTCGTTGGCCTTACATATCTTTACGGGCAAAACTATCCAAGGGGACAAGCTCTGGAAGCGGGGCTAACCTTATCTTTTGGTGACAATGACAACGACACGACAGACGCGAATTTTGACGACGGGGACTCTTCGTTCTGGCATCTACGAGGCGGCGTCGGATACGAAAGCCCGCTAACGGGCTTGTCTCCCAACACAGCTTGGCGAACCGAGATCTGGGGGCAGTACACAACAGACCGGCTGCCCTCGGTCGAAGAGTACTTCCTTGGTGATCGTTATGCTTTGCGCGGATATCGTTTTGACGAAGTGGATGGCGATTCCGGGATTTCCGCGATTTTCGAAGTGTCTCATTCCTACTTCCCCAGTTCCCAGAGCGTACATCGCTTAACGCCCTTTGCCTTTTTCGACGTGGGTTACATCTCGAACAATGACCCTGCGAGTTTCGAAGTTGATAATGCTACACTGGCGTCGACAGGTCTGGGTTTGGACATTGAGTTTAAGAAAAATCTATTTCTGTCCGGATATGTCGGTGTCCCTTTGAGAGACGGCCCTTTGACCGACTCTGGCGATCCTGGCGCGTATCTTGCTCTGACAACAAGTTGGTGAGAATGTTATGAAACTGAACCGAATTGCTGTACTTACCGCAACTTGTCTAATTACAGAACTGGCCGTTACTCAGGTCTTTGCCCGCGGAAATCACTACGGGTGGTGCCGAGGTGTAGGGAACCCACACCAGTCGAGCCAAGGGTGCGGGCAGGCTGGTGGGCAAGGGGCAGGTAATCAAGTTACTGGCCCAACTCAGCCGGTGGCAAATCAGTTGCCGCCTAAGGGAACGCAGCAAACGCCCACGTCCGTTACTGTTCCAGTCCTTGCGCCGGGCGCGGTCCCGAACGCAATTCCCGGTCAGGTTCCTATTGCGACACCGATAGCGGTTCCTGGTCAGGTTCCCACGCCGGTAGTAGCGCCAACTCTAGCTCCGCCTTTGGCACCAAACGCGACACCAAACCGGGTTCCGACAGCCGTTCCCAATCAGGTTCCACCATTGGTCGCCGGTCCTACCGCGGTGCCGTCGCAAGTTCCGACTGCAACTCCCAATCAAGTTCCGGTCGCTACCCCTGGCCAGGTTCCGCCTCAACCCACCGGCCCAACAGCGGTGCCGCCACTTGTGCCCACCGCAACACCAAACCAAATACCAGTCGCAGTTCCTGGTCAGGTCCCACCTCAGCCCACTGGACAAACTGCTGTGCCACCGCTCGTCCCAACTGCAACACCAAACCAGATTCCGGTCGCAGTGCCCGGCCGTGTTCCGCAACCCAGCGGTACTACGGCGACACCACCGCTTGTCCCAACCGCAACCCCCAATCAGGTTCCCACGGCGGTTCCTGGCCAGGTTCCACAGTTGACACCAAAACCGACGGCAACTCACGTGGCAGTCCCAGGGCATCCGAAGCCACAAGGCGTCGTGACAATCATGCGCCCTAAGCCGAGGCCGACAACCGGTACTGTCCAGCAACCTGGCACAACACAAGTGACCCACCATCTAACGCACCAAAGCAATGCGAAGAAACACGATCACGTCTCAGCAACACCTGGACGACATGACCCGCACGACCTACCGAGATTCCGCAACGCGGCGGCCAAGGAAGACTGGGAATGCGTTGCCAGCGGATTTGGACAGCGCCGTTATGATGCTGGGCGAGGCGTGTTGCTGAACAACGGAGCGTTACGGCACCTGGGAAACGTGGACGCAATGGCACGGGATGTGCCTGCAAGGCATCCAAAACATTCTGGATGCATTATTTCGGTCAAACGAAAGCAGCGCTGAAGCTCGCATGGTAGGTTTTGCTCGGACAATGAGATTAGTCGACCAATAGTTCGTCAATTGTCATCTGGATAATTGGATTTCGTATTGCCCATATTCCCTGGCGTTTACGTTGGCTGACGTAGCCCAAAAATGCTCTGTACCTAAATTTGCCTCAATTAGGACAACAATCTAAAGTGCCGCACTTCCAAGAAGAGCCTCCGACCATCTGGGACGGTCAGGTCAGGCAAGCGAAACGTTGAACGGCAACTTTGCAAAGTCAGCTTTCTGCGCATCGCTGACATTGGTGCTTTCAGCAACATCGGTTGGTTTGGGCTCGAAGCGGCCATTCTCCGCAGCTTGCATGTTTGGCAGGTCCAGCCCGAAGCAGGCATTCACAGTCAAGCTTTTCAGTTTTGCACCAAACCGTTCACTAGGACATGCGCGACGTTCAGGAAATCATGTTGTCTTTTCCAAGCAGCGTAATTTGCGTTACCAATAGACATGAATGGAGACCGCAGACTTTCCGCAGTACTCTCGGCAGATGTAGTAAACTACTCAGGCCAGATTAAGGCAGATGAAAATAGGACTCTCAGCGAACTTCGTGTTCTACGTCGAGAGTTATTTGATCCTTTGGTTAGCGATCATCGAGGTAATGTCGTTAAGAGGATGGGTGATGGATGGATAGTCGAGTTTAACTCGGTATCTGATGCAGTACGATGCGCCCTTGATCTTCAAAGCCAGGTGTCGACTCAGTCCTCATTGAAACTACGAGTGGGTGTGCATCTTGGAGATGTCGTATTCGACGAAGATGACATTTTCGGCGATGGCATCAATCTATCTGCACGTCTACAAGAGGCTTCCAACGAAGGGGCTGTGTTAATTTCAGATGTCGTCCATCGCAGCCTTGACGAGCGCCTCGCTGAGCAATTTTATCGCGCTGGAGAGCGACAGTTTAAGAACGCGCCGTCACCAATAGAAGTTTTCCAATGGTCGCCGCCAGGTTCTGCCCCACCGCGAGTAACTCCGGCTAGCCATACAAAGTCTCTGCTAATCGGCGTCTTACCTTTCGATAATCTTTCTTCTGACCCGGATCAGGAGTTTTTTGCAGATGGAATTACCGAAGAGATCATCACCACTTTATCAAAACTCCCGAATTTACTAGTCGTCGCGCGTAACTCTACATTCGTCTACAAAGGTCGCTCCGTTGACGTGAAACAGGTCGGTCTGGAGCAGGGTGTCGATCTTGTTCTTGAGGGAAGTGTCCGTCAAAGCGGTAACCGGGTGAGGATCACAGCACAGCTAATCGATGCAAAGTCCGGCATGCATATTTGGGCAGACCGCTATGATCGCCTCATTGAAGATGTATTCGAAGTTCAGGATGAAATCGCACTTAGGATTGCAACCGAGCTTCAAGTCGAACTGTTGGCGGGAGAAATGGCTCGTTTCAGAGGATCCGGCACAAATAACCTAGGCGCGTGGACCGCTCAACTAAAGGCCGTTGAGGCTTCGCGCAGAATTACCAGGGAAGCTCAGGCCGACGCTCGCCGATTTGCACAACAGGCAATTGCACTCGACCCGGGTTACTCGGCTCCGTATTGTACTTTGGGATTCATTTGCACTGTCGAAGCACGACATGGATTTGTTGCTGACCGGCGTGCCGCGCTAGCGGAGGCTCGTGACTGCGCTCAGCGGGCTCTGGAAATAGACAGCTACAACCCAGAGGCTCACGCTATTGCGGGTTTTGCGGATGCAATCGATGGCAAGCTGGTTTCGGCTATCGAGAAGTTCAACGAGGCACTAGCGCTGAATCCAAACCACGCTGACGTGGCTGCCAGACTGTCAATCACCTTAGCTTTCAATGGCCAGGCAAATGAAGCGATCCAAGTCGCACAACAAGCCATTACCCTGAACCCTCACTATCCAGGTTGGTATGCAGGCGTTCTGGGTTTAGCCCTTCGACTCGACGGTCAATACGAGGAAGCCAAGAAAGCATTCACCGAATATGGTCAAAGGGTTGAAGGCTTTGGTCACCTCGACCTCGTAATCGTCCATGTAGAGACGGAGAACCTTGAGGCCGCTCGCGATGAAGCACGGAATGTGATGAAATACCGCCCTCAGTTTTCCATATCGGACTGGGCGAATACTCAACTTTTCTCTGACAGAAAAAGGCTGGAGAAAGACTGTGCGTCATTGCGACTAGCCGGTTTGCCTGAATAGGAGCAAGGTTTCGCTGTAGCAGGATGGTTTGTGATGCAAACCAATCTCACACGTTTCCGATTTGGGTTCGTGATGGCCGTGCGCTTCTAGGCGCCTTGGCGGTAGGCCGCAGTCCAAACCCGGATACTCACAAATGGGCCCAGCAATTTCCCAGTAGCAGACGAAAGCTGCCCTTCGCGGTTAAGCAACCAAGTTGATAATTTTGGCCGATTATCCGTAGGAACTTGAAGCTTAATTTATTTGATCAAGCGGGCTTTATTAGTGTTTCCAGATATGCCCGAGTGTCGGCATCCCACGAGCTGGGGTCCTCTCCATGAGCGACCACCGCGTGGAGCTCCATGAGTTTCCATACTTCATCTTTGGTCGCTGCGATCACTTTCCCTGGGCAGGCCTCCATGCCCTCGCAATCCTTGCAGGCATATGAATAAGCAGCGTTCATCGCTTTCTCCTCTGTTCGCTCGGAAAGTTATCTAGAATTCAGGAAACGTCGGCAGCCCGTCGTCGAGTTTTATCCATGGCTGCTGATGTGACACGAAGATGTGGGCCATGGGTTGTGCAATCGATGGGTCGTCCAACGTTACAGCAGAAAACCACGCATCAGCGCTCCAGTCTTGGCCCTCAACTTCATTTAGGGCGGCATAGGTCAACGTCGTTCCACAGTCCCGACAAAACCCGCGGCGAATACCCGAAGTTTTCTCAATGTGTTGGATTTCGCCTTTGATAACTACGAAGTCTTCCGCTGCCACTTTAGCCCAAGTTACAAAGGCACCGCCAAGGGCCATTTGGCATGAACGACAATGGCAATGTCCCGACCAGACAGGTGGTGTCGCGATCTGGTATCGAACAGCACCACAGTAACATCCACCTTGAAGTTTTTCCATCGTATCAAGATCTCCTGGCATGCGGCTAGGTTGACATCAGCACTAAAGCATCCGCTCCAATATTTTATAATAGCAGCGCAGATTTCACTGTGAATAATGTCAAGAATGTCGATATCATGCGACTCAAATAGTCTAACAAAACTTTAGAAAAACTACAGTATGGATTGGTTGCACCTTCCCCCAATGAACGCTTTGCGCGCCTTCTCAGCGGTTGCGAAGGCTGGGAGTTACACTGTAGCGGCTGAACGCTTGAACGTGACCCAAGCGGCTGTCAGCCAGCAGGTGAAATCGTTGGAAAGGCACTTGGGTGTAGCTCTTGTTGCTAAACGTGGGCGCAGCATTGAATTGACAGAGCCAGGCATCATTCTTGCGCGTGAACTGGGTATCGGCTTTGAAATCATTGGAAGGGGTGTCGAACGACTGGCAGAACACACAGCGCAGCGTCCCGTTCAAGTGACAATGTCACCAGCATTCGCGGTGGAGTGGCTGTTGCCGAGAATGGCAGAGTTTCAACGCGAACATCCAGAGATCACTTTGATGCTGAACCCAACTTCGGAACTGGTTCAGATAAGACCAGGTGGTATCGATGTCGCCATTCGGTATCACGACAGACGCATGCCGAGAAAAGAAGAGGATACTGTCCTTGTTTCCGACATGGTCGTGATCGGGACACCTTCACTGGTGGAAGGCCAAGATCTGCGTGACCCGGCCTCTCTGACAAAACTACCTTGGTTGCAGGAACTGGGCACCAACGAAGCGGCCGACTGGTTCACCTATCATGGGGTCGTACCTCTCGAGCCATTGACGATAAATCACATGCCGGGGAACCTGATCATGACTGCGGTTCGCCGGGGTGACGGTATCACGTATTCTGCCAGAGCTTTTTTCGAGGACGATCTGTCATCTGGTCGGATGATTGAATTGTTCTCTGAGCCTCTCTTCGGCGTCTATTACATCCAGACGCAGGCAGAATTTCAGCGCCCCGAGGCTAAGGTTTTCGTCAATTGGCTAAAATCTCAGTCGCAAGTCGTATCGAGACACAACTCTGCAAGCTGAGAAGCTTCTATTGACCCCTGCGTGTTTGCTCATCACCGTTGGTTTCGCCTTTTTTAAGGCTGCTTTGTAGAGGAGCCCGCTGCGATCAGAGCCGCCATCCCTCCATCGATGAACTGCACGTTTTGAAAACCCATCGCAGTCAATACATTTGCCGCTGCCGCGCCTCGATAGCTCGGAGCTCCGCCACAAGTGGTGAAAATTCGCCTTGCACGATCCTGTAACTCTTGAGATCTGTATTCACTTTCAAGGTCTGCCATCCAAGCGACGGCGCGACCAGGAGCCGGAATTGCTCTTGGGCTGATACCTGTGGCCGCAATTTCAGCGCTATCCCTTACGTCCACCACAAGTGCGTTGGGGTCTTCGATCAGTACTGCCAGCGCGTCAGTTGCTGAAATTGGATTTGCTTTGGATATTTCCTGAGTTTCCATTTGTGCGAATGTTAAGACCATGTTGCCCCCCGACTGCAAATCCTACGCGATGCTACCATGCGGCTGATTTACCGCAAAACGGCATCCAAGCGATGATTGCCGGTCTTGTGGTCGCCCAGACGGTTGCCATCAACGAAGTTAAACAAGTCCCGATCAACGGCAGAAGCGGGCCTCGCAATTGCCCCAGCCATTGCTGTTGATCCGAGATTACTCGGCGGCCAACGCCTTCTGCCTGCAATAACACGACGCCTTTATCGGCACCTCGGCGCGGGCAGCGGCCTTGTCCAGTTGTAGCTTAATGTGGGCGGCTTCGACCGTTTCACCGCGCCGGGCGAGACATTCGTGCAAGCCATGCAGGCTCCAGACGTTGCCCGGATGCTGACAGGCCCGGCTAAGCGTTGCATCCAGGCCAAGGTCTGCACGGTAAACAGCTTCGGCTTCCTCCATCTGGCCCTGTTCAAGAAGAAGAGCACCCAGCGCATGACGGGTGGGTTGCATCCAGCCCCAGGGCTCGTCGTATGGCAAGTTGTCGTCGATCTCGACTGACTTTCGCAGGTGGTCAAAGGCCGTTTCGTGCTCTCCTGTGTGATAGGCCAACTCACCCAGCATCATTTGCTCAGCGACCTTCAGAATGTCCCGGCATGTGTTGTTGAACAGCATTCGGGTCTCAGGAACTCTGGCTAGAGCATCATAGAACTTGGCTTTTTCACTCTCGGCTTCAGCGACCCTGTGTAGGTTGGCCAAGGCGACCGTCCTTGCATACCGCATCATGGCGATAGTGACGCTGTAGAGCTCCGCATCTTCAGGTAAATCCTGATCAAGGATAGCCTGCCAGCGTCCAAACCTGATCAATACATGTTGTTTCATAGGAATGAACGCCTCGAACCAATCAGCCATTGGCCGAAGTGTCTCTGAAGGTAAAGTTTCGACAAGCTCATCAGCAGCTTCCAGTGCCGCCGTTGGCTGCCCCAAAAACATCGCTCCGTAGATTTTGAAGTGGTAGTTATGACACCTGTAAACGGAATAGAAGTTGTCAGGGCCTTCGCGTTCCAGGAACTTTCGATCTGACAAGATGGCTTTGTGATTACGCAACACAACGTTCATGTAATCTCCACACAAGACGTCAATATGGGTGGGCATGTGAAGCAAATGCCCGGCCTCGGGCACCAGCGTGCTGAGCACATCGCCGTGACGCAGTGCCCGTTCGGGGTGGGGCGACATTTCCATCAGGTGAATGTACATGTGCAGGAGCCCTGCGTGTTCCCATGCTCCGAGGAGTGTATCAAATGCAGTTTCGAGGACTGCTATGGCTTCAAGTGTATCGGCTCCATCCGCTGGTTTCCCAGTCGGCAAATCCCAAAGCTGCCAAGGTGTCCGGTTCATGAGCGACTCGGCCAGAATCGCAGACACGTCCAGATCCTGATCGAATTCAGAGTGAACCTTTCGCATCGCATCAGCGAATGCATCATTCCATGGGCTAAAATCCTCGATATCCGATGAGGATGGATAACGAGCCGGAATGGCTTCGATGAGCGCGCGCTCAACAGGCGTCAGTTTGTCCTTTAACGACGCAGCAGCCTCGATTGACGCTTTTGCCAAGGCGATACAGTCAGGCTTCTCGTCTTCTTCGAATGTTTCCCAGGGCTTGTTGTAGTTCGGCCCAATGCAATACGCGATGCCCCAATGCGCCATTGCGCAATTTGGATCCGCAGCCACGGCATTCTGAAAGCATACAATCGCTTCTTCGTGGTTGTACGCGTAAGTCCAAGCCAAACCACGATCAAACCAAAGCTGGGCTTCGTCCGACGAGGTTGTGATCTTTCGGCTGTAGCTACCGAGATCATAGTATTCCATCACAATAACCCCCTAATTAAAGGTAGGAGGTTACCACAATGGGCTGTTTCTCGATACTGGCGACATCAAAGCCGACCCAAGGCATAGACCCGACTTATATGAGCCCCATTTGATCGAAGCACTCTCCTTGGCGACTGATCAACTTATCGGCTACATGCGTGAGGCACCGTCCAATCCCTCCACACTAGCCCACCGACAAGACCACAAACACCACTCGCACACCTAAGACGGTCTTTTGAGAAAGCTGATGTCGGCAGTCAGGTTGGTCTTTTCCGCCAACCAACACTTTCGGGGCCTGGTAACGTCGTGCGACAGCTTCTGTTCTAACTGGCGTTGAAAACGTGTAATTTGGGCTCATTGCGGGCGTCAAAAATACGGGCACCCTACCCTTCTAGCGTGGCAACTGCATGGTCGTGAGAGGTATGCGGTCGATGCATGTTGAGGATACGTCGAGCTTCATTCGATTGTCCCGATATTGCCAGCGCATGCGCCAATGAAAACTCAACAATGTCGCGTTGCGCCCGGCTACCACCAAGGCGTTCGTGCTCAGACATGACACTTACGAATTTCTCAATCGCTTCGTCCGCATTTCCATCCGCCAACGCACGGAATGCGCCTGCTACCGAAGCAACGGTGGGGCCTGCGGGTCCCTTTGCGCCGTCAATGGTTGCTTCCAGACGCTCTCTGTTTCCAGCCATCGCATGCGCAAGAGCAGCGTGAACATCCGCAAAAGCCAAACCAGGTGAAGGAAAGAACTGAACAGCATAGTCGCTGAGTTGTTGCCAACGCTCCTGAGGAATTTGCTCGCCAGCCAAAAAAGCGCGGTGAACAATTGCCACACTATCAGTCAGAACGTTCAGTGGTGGCGCAGGTGGTCGGTCGGGGGAAACATAATCATCGAACAGCTTCCACATACCTGCCACATCGCCGCTCTCAAGCGCCCAAAGAGCGACGTGCCAGCTGAGATGGCAGTGCAGATACGCTGTGAAGGGATAGTCTTGCCAGAACTCGCGAAGATAAGCGTAGCCAGCGTCCGTCTCCCCGTTCTCATAGTAGAGATGGGCCCTGACATGTGCACTGTGTGCGCTGTCAGGCTTCAATTCAAGCGCGCGCTCGATGTTTTCCGCGGCCGGGCCAATCTGTCCGGCCTCCATCTGGGCAAATGCATGCTGGCAGAGAAACCACCAGTCGTCGCCATAGTGTGGCTTTAACATGGTTGTGTACGCAAGCTGCTCTGCCTCGCGTCCAGCCTGACCTGAAAACCCTATTAAGCCAAATACGCTGGTACATGTCTGAGCAAGCAAAATATCTCGCGGATGGTCTGCGACGTGATCTCGGATGCGCCTGTAGGCCTGCGGTGCACGCCCCTCAATGAGATCGCTGATAATGTCGATCTGGGCGGCTTCGCGCGGGCTGACGCCATGCGAAAGTTCTTTTGCGACGGCTATTTCACGCTTTGCATCTTGTCCACGCCCGACAGTAACAAGGTAGCGCGCAAGCCCAACATGCGGCATAGCAAAACCATCATCTGCCCGCATTGCTGATCGGTAGGCTTCTTCAACATCATCAAAAGCACCCAGAAAACGGTCGATGCCTTCAACGTACGCGTCTCGCGCAGTTTGTGATGTGGTCGTTAGCGGGCTTCCGTATCGATCTTCAAGCATCCAAACCTTCCACTATCTGTACCAAACCTGTCCGTCAGTTAGCTATATGAGCATGCCTAGCCATAAACGAGTCAAAGGAAATCGACGGTACGAGGCGCCATGATTTCAGCATCCGTTTCTTTCAGAAGTCTCATGAAATCATCTAAAAGCCGTTCAAACCATAGTTGCTTCATCAAATATCGATTTTCCAAAATTGGACTCCGAAACCAAATTTGGGGATTATTGCATACGGCTCGACCCGCGTCCGGTTAGAGGAGAACGTAGGTATGACTACCCAAACTCGCCCGCTCATTGATACGGCTTGGTTGGCAGATAACCTGACTGACCCGAAACTACGCATCATTGATGTTCGCTGGAAGTTTAGGGAGGAAAACGGCAAGGGCGTGGCCTATGATGATAGGAGCGAATTCCAAGCCGAGCACATTCCTGGCGCAGTGTATGTTGGCATGTCGACAGAGCTTGCAGACAGCACTCAGAACACTCCCGATATGATGCTCGGGCCAGAGGATTTTGGGGAAAAGATGCGAGAGTTGGGTGTTTCCAACGACAGTCATGTCGTGGTCTACGATGACTCTGGGCTTCCGTTGGCGTCTGCGCGTCTTTGGTGGGCACTTTCGCACTATGGCCATAACAACGTGCGGGTCTTGGACGGCGGCTTGCAGCAATGGAAACTCGAAGGTCGGACCACTGAAACTGGCGATCTAGCCGTTGAGCATGGTGACTTTGAACCAACAGTGCAGAGCAATTGGATTGCCCGCAAAGCTGATGTCTTGGATGCGATAGGTAAACCCAGAGTCAGAATTGTGGACTTTCTACCAAACGACCTCTTCCGAGGCGACGGAGTTCACACATGGGGAGGTCGCTCGGGACATATCCCCAGTGCGGTCAACATACCGGCGATATCGAACATCGATCCGGACTTGGCACACACACCCATATCCGAACGTGCAGCTAAACTAAAGGAACGTGGGTCATTCAAGTTGGCGGATCATTCCAAGCTCCTCAAGCACTATCAGGACAAGGGAATTCAAACTGACGATGAGGTCATCGCTTATTGCGGCCGTGGCATAGCTGCTTCTTGTGGGCTCCTTGCGCTGCGCCAAATGGGGTTCGAAAAGTCCCGCCTGTATGATGGTTCATGGGCTGAGTGGAGCGCCGATGAGAGCCTTCCAGTTGAAGCCTCGTGAGACTACGATTTTGGGTCACTTTGGGTGGTCCAATTATTAACGCTTTGCTAGGAGGATATTTTTGATGACGGACAAATTCCGGCTGACCAAAGAAGCTGCGCAGAAGTACAACAACCATAGTGTGCCTGCGATGTTCGGTCCATTGGCTGAAGCAACAATGCAGAAGGTTCAGCTTCGAAGCGGCACTTGTGTTATCGACATTGCATGCGGCACCGGGGCTTTGACGCGAGAGATTGCAAGGAAACTGACGGGCGAAGGCCGGGTTGTTGGCGTAGATCTGAACGAAACCATGATTGAGGTCGCGCAATCCAATCAGCCGGATTGTCGTCATGTGCTCGAGTGGTATGCAGAGGATGTAACCGAGTTACCTTTCGAAAATGCTACGTTTGACTATGCCTTCATACAACAGGGGCTTCAGTTCTTCCCCGACAAATCCGCGGCTTTGCAGGAAGTTCATCGGATCTTGCGCAATGACGGTCAGCTATTTTTGACATGTTGGCGTGCAGTGTCGCCCTTCAATGGAGCGCTTGCAAAAGCTCTCGAGCGCCATGTTGGAACAGATGCCGCAATCAAGGCCAGAGCGCCTTTTTCGTTTCGAGATGGGGACCTCATTTCTAAGTTGTTGGTCGATGCAGGCTTCAAGATAGCTCGTCACGAGCCATTGGTACTTGAGCGAAGATTTATTGATCTTCGCGCGCAAATCATGGCGCTGCCAATCGAAACCGATCTTAAGGATGCAGGTGCTGACGTCACCAACAAGGTCGTGGAAGAGGTTGCAGACGCTTTGTCTAGATATGACAAAGAAGGCGTATTGCACGTACCGCAAGAAGCGCACCTATTTGTCGCCGCGGCATAGGTCAACGACCACTGACTTAGTTCTCCATTACGATCTTTGCCATGGTCGAAAGACAATGCAGCATTAGTGGCGGCCGAGCCTGGCTCCGCGTTGACGGTTGAGTCTGCATCAAACTATACTTTTGCCATGGCTAGCGGAAAATACATCGACGATTTGTCGGTTGGCGAAACCTTCGAAACCGGTGGCGTCACGCTGACCGAGGGAGCGATTATTGACTTCGCACTGGTTCATGACCCGCAGCCCTTCCACGTTAACAAAGTGGCTGCCGCAGAGTCGATGTTCGGCGGTCTCATTGCCAGTGGATTTCAGACAATAGCGCTTACTTTCAGGTTGTTTCGCGACACTGGTGTACTTACCGGAACCAATCTGGGTGGACATGGAATGGACGAGGTACGGTGGCTGGCTCCGGTGTATTCCGGTGACACGATCAGCGTGCGCGTCACGGTTGAGGCGATTACACCGTCACGTTCGAAGCCAGACCGGGGAACGGTCAAATTCCGATACCAGACATTTAACCAGAACGATGTTGAAGTTCTTAACCTGGTTATGCACCACGTGATGGCATATCGGAGTGTCAATCGGCATTGAACATTGACCCCCTATCGGCATCCAATATTGACCCCGGTT
>NZ_WVRF01000028.1:0-23721 GCF_013110775.1 Ruegeria sp. HKCCD7296 | reverse complement strand
GTCATAGCACGGGTGACATTACCGAAGCCTACGCGAAGGCCCTGCGCCCGCAACTGCCGGAATTTGCCGAACGTATCGAAACCGGTCTGTTGTCATGAAACCTGAAGAGCTTGTTGAGTTTGGGATAAAAGTCGGGCGCGCAGCCGAACGCTCTGAAGAGGCATTCAAGAAGAGGATGCACGGGTTGGAACGGCGCACCATTGACAGCGTCGCTGCTGAAAGCCGGTGGTACCTGATCTGCCTCGCCTGTGACCACCGATTGGAGACGCAACCGGTAAACGGGCCGAAGCGCCGCGACCTGCCCGATTTGGAAACGTTGTTCGTGGAAAATGCGGGTGTGATGGCGGACATGTGGAAGTTAGCCCCCGACGACCCACGACGCGAAACCTTCATCAAAGCGTTCCTGCGAAACGGTGTGACCAAAGATACAATCGCGGTTGCCGAACGATATATGAATGCGCGCCTCGACGGGCTTGCACCGGATGCCGCGAAGAAGGCCATTAGAGAGTGGAGCCGGTTCAGACCGTAATTTTCCAAGTGACCCACTTGGAAAGCAAGACTGTAGCCACGCGTGAAAAAATGGGAATATTGGGTAGCACCTTAAACGAATTAGTGGTGCTGAAATGTCCAGATATCCCGTGACCCCACCCGCTGATGCGGTGCTGCTGACCGAGCATCAGAAGGCGGCGGAGCTTCAACTAAGCTTGTCCTTCTTGCGCAAGGACCGGCTGAGAGAAAATCCGAAAATTCCATTCGTGAAGATTGGTGGGTCCGTTCGCTATCACCGCGAGCAGCCCATGCCGGTGACGCCCGATGGCCTATAAAAACACCTTGCGGCTTCGCTACACGCGTATCGAACTGAAAAACCCGGAGACGGGCGGCAAACACTATTACTGGGACGAGAACGACAAACTGGTCAAGGACACCGTCGGCTGGATCGTATCCGCCCGCGCATTCGTGGAAGTGGCGACCGACTTGGCGGACTTCGCCACGGTCCTGAACACGGAATTGAGCGCTGGGCGCGACGTCCTGGCCTACGGCATCCCAAAGGTCGAGGTCCCCGAGGACGGAGTACCGCTGGTCACGAAGGATAATCTGTCCGACGGAACCATCGCCCGCAGCGAGGATCATTTCACATGGCCCGAAGGCCCGGCCATTTTCGCCGCCGACTATGACCCCCGACCGGGTCACGCTGCCCTGACCCGTGACGAGTTGTGGCAGCAGGTCGTGACAGTCGTGCCGAAATACGCCGAGTATGACGTCCTGTGGGGCTGCTCGTCCTCCTCGTTCATCTATGACGAAATGACCGACGACGTGGTGGTCGGGCTTAAAGGGCAACGCCTTTACATGGGCGTCGAGGACGGGACGGACATACCTCGTGCTGCGGAGGTAATGCTCAAGCGCATGTGGCTGCACGGGTTCGGATACATCCTCATCTCGGGCAGCGGTGCGCAACTGATCCGCACCACCCTCGACCCGTGCATGTATCAGGCGTCACGGCTGGACTACGCCGCCGGGGCCGTTTGTGGCGAGGGTCTGGAGCAGCGCCGACCCGACGCCTTTCTGATCAACGAGGGGCTTGCCATTGCAGACACGCGACGCGTGTTCCCCAACCTGACCCATACCGAGGAGAGCAGGTATCAGGCGCTCATCGCAAACGCGCGTCGCCAGACACTTGAGGCGGCAGTGGCCCAGCGTGAGGTTTGGGCGGACAAGCGGCTTGAGGAGGAGGCGCGCATAGCGCTGGGCAAAAGCGCCAGCCTTTACGACATTGCGCTGCACGTCAAAGCGGCCACGCGCAATGGACGCCGCGCCCAACTCATTCGAATGTTGGACACTGATCGACCGGTCTTGCGAGTAGATCATGTGCTGCACCTGTCCGAAGGCAAACTCGTCACCGTGGGCGACGTGCTGCGAAGACCGTCCGCCTTTGAGGGCAAGACCACCTGCGACCCCTTGGAGCCTGACTATCGGGGCGGAGCCACCACCGGAAAAATCTATGCCCACAATCGCCGTCTCGTTTCGCATGCGCACGGCATTACCAGGACTTACGTCCTCGGCTCTGCCAGCGAGGCCGCAAACATCCGCGCCGAGTGCGCGGCCAACCTGAGTTCGCTGATCGCGCCAAAAGCCAAGGATAACGGCAATGAATAAACTGCTGACTGACTCTATCGAAACCGTCGCCAGCCTGATCGTGGTGGACCCAAACAAAGGGTACGAACTGCTCGACGACATGCTGGTCGTCGCCGAGCGGGAGAAATGCAAAACCGAGTACGGTAGTCGCGTCATGGATCGCGTTGCCGGTATTCACGGCGAGATTTCCGTGGAAAACGCCGAGGAACAAGGCCGCGCCATCATCTTTGTTCGAGGGCCGAACGAGAGCAACGAATTGGTGCGAGAGATCGGGGCCGAAGTCGCCCAGCGCCGCCTGGCGGTAAACTTCGGCGGCATCGTGTCCGTGGTCGAGCACGGGAAGTCCGCCACCCACAGCGTGAAACAGCGCGACGAACGCGGCGAGGTCATGCGTGACGCAGATGGCGACCCCCTGACCGAACCCGCAACCATCATGCGCGCTGTGCCCATGACGCCGCCGACGGCGCACAACAAGACACTGGATGCTTGCGCGCTGTTCGTCAAAACGCGAAACGGCCTCAAAGACACGGCCTTGCCGCCCGGTCTGGCTCCCCGCATGATAAACGGGTGGGCGAACACGCTGCCGCCACTGAAAGGGCTCGCGACATTCCCCGTCTGGCACAATGGCAAACTGCTTACAGGCACCGGCTATCACGAGGAGACGCGCCTGTGGCTCCAGACAAACGACTTTGACGCCAAGCCCTTTGGCACCCCCGAGGATGCCGTGAACTTCCTACGCGACGAGTGGCTAGTCGACTTCCCGTTCGCAGGCGACCGTGATCTGGCGGCGGCGCTCATGCTGCCGGTTTCGTTGATGATGTCGCGCACGACCCTGTCGTCGGAGGCCGGACCCCCGCTGGGACTGTTCACCGCCCCGGCGGCAGGCACCGGCAAGTCGCTGCTATGTCTGGCGCTCATCGCCGCCACCACGGGCTCAATACCCGGATCAATGGGTTACCCCGACAGCGAGGACGAACGCGAGAAACGCATCACCGCCGCAGTGATGGAAGGGAATGCCGCACTGCTGCTGGACAACCTCAAGTCAGGGTCGTTTATCGGGCGCGGCGACGTGACCCTGACGAAACTCGTCACCGACATCGAGTTCGAGGGCCGGGTGCTTGGGGCCAGCAAGACGTTCAGAGGCCCGGCAGGCATCGTCCCTGTGGCCACCGGTAATAACATCGTGGTGGACGGCGACATGGCGCGCCGGACACTGGAATGCCGCCTCGTTGCACCCGAGGACGAGAACCTCGCTCTGCGCACGTACCGCCACCCAAACCTCCTGAACTGGACAATCGATAATCGGGACCGCATTCTCGGGGCGTACCAGACGATCCTCCAAGCCGAGGTCAAAGCCGAGAACCCCATCGGCGGCTTTCCGGCTTGGTCGTGCAAAGTCGCGCATCCAATCCTCGCGGCGCTAAACATGCCAATCAAAGAGTTCTTCCAGCCGTGGATCGATGCCGCCGAGGAGGACGCGAAAGGCGTCCAAATGCGGGGCGTGTATGAACTGGCCATCGCCATTGCCGCGCTGCGCACCAACGATCGGGTGCAGCCGATCGAGGGCTCATGGTTCACCGCTGCCGAAATCGTTACCGGCATCACGGAAGGCGGCGCGTCACACGTGCTGCTACCGGGTGGCTATGAGACGGCGCTGGACGCACGAAACCTCGCGTTCCTCCTCAAGCGAAACGCGGACTGCACCTATGACGGCGAGAAGGGCACGTTCCGCATCCAGACCACCCGAATGAACCTCGGCAAGCGGACAAACCGGCAAGAGAAGCCCGTGTTCCGCGTAAAGCGTGAGCGGGGAGATGCGCCGTCGATGCCAATGGACCGTCATGCGGAGCTCCACAAATTGGTACGGGGAGAGGACTAATGCACCCAAATCCGCCCGTTTATGCGGGTCTCGAACCTCAGGACGTCTAAAAAGCGCACCAAACGCCCCAAATGCATCGACATAACAGTCTATGGAAAATCTCAGGAAAACCGTCTTACAGTTTTTCTGGATAATTCTAGTGGGTGGTGGCGCGGTGCGTTTGGGGCGTTCGGTGCGCCTCCGAATAGATTGACGGACGGTGGCAAGAACCGCCATGAATGCAAGCAAACCACATCCAAGGCTCGCATGGACGGCGTCACGACGGTCGCGAGGCAGGCGACTGGGCTGGGTTTTGTCATGCCAGGCATAATCCCGAAAATACCCCCCCACCCCGACAAAAACACGGGGCCAGTGGAGCTGGACACCCCCACAGCCCGTCACCCCTTCCGAAAAGTTTTTTCGATTTTTTTTTCGAATAAACAACCTCAGACAGCGGCAGGCTGATCGCTCTCGCGTCTCCAAGAGCTGCCATTCATCTGAAGTTCAGTAGATTGACGTGTCGGCAAAGAAGCCACATCCGCACAATAATCCAAAATGAGGCCCAACTGATGCCAAATCTCTGTGGTGACTTCACGATGCAGAGGTCAACTCTGCAACCTCCCTGTTGGACTGGCCGGCGCGTTTGCGCCGGTCTTTTTCTTCTCAGTCACGTGCCCTCAAAGTCGACGTATTTCTTAAGGCCACTTTGGGCTCAGAGCGGTCGTTTGCTGCGTTCCGTCGCAATAACCGCTCTGCGGACGGAGCAGACATTCAAAGCAAGGCCGATGCCTCCGACGGCTCATCGGTTTTGAAGAGCTTGCAAGGCGCAACAGCAGCGATGCACAATGGACGCATGTCAACCTTGCAACGGATCATTCTAACTGCAACCACTCTGACGCTTGTTAGTACGGCGGCAGTGTCTTTGGAGATGTCCTGCACTCACCCTGACAGCCCAAATCACACTTACAGCATTACCGGTGATCAGGGTATATTTACCTGGGATGACCACGACATCAAGCGCACATGGTTGCTCAAGTGCAATGACCAACGAAACGGTTTGTCTGCGTGCCACAGGTCAGAGAGCTTCGGCGAGCGCGGCGCTAGCGTGATAACTTTCGTGATGCTTCCAAACGGAATCTTAGTCGAAAGCGGTTATTGGGCTCTGCTTGATACTAGCCGCGTCAGCGTAACAGCAGACTTCGTTTGTGAGACAGAAGGCGAGTGACCGCTTTGCGGACAAACCCACCGTTCGGTGCTCAAACAGAATTGACGGCTAAGAATGCTTAAACTAGGCGCTCAAGGGTGTTGGCATCAGGCTCAAAATGGCTACGAAGGCCCTCCTCACGACTCCGCCAATTTTCAAAGACAGGAGCAGAGTTCTAGTCAATCTCGCTCAATAGCCACTCCGCCCGTTTTATACTTTCGTGCGCTGTTCCGAGTTTTCGAACTAGTCTGGCTTTTCTGTCAGGATTTTTCTCCAAATGAATTTCGGCTTCAAGATCAGTTGCTTTCTTGCGAAGCTTCTTTAGTACCTTTTGAACATGGCTGGATTTAATTTTCTCCGCTTTGCCTGCCTCAAGGCGCGAGTTGTACTCAGCCATTTTTTCGGCAAGTTTTTTCAGTGCCATCTGAATGCCCCCCGCAGACCGTTGCACAATCTCAGCATACTATTTGCTTTCTACGACTTGACTGTGACGTTTTTCGGATTCGTCTTCCTTAGACAGCGCGTCGTTCTCAGTCCCATACTCACCGAGTTCTTCTTCTTCCAAAGCCAACAAACGTTCAACTTCGGCCATAGCGTTGTCTCGTTCGATATAAAAGGTTCTCGCTGCTTCGATCAGCTTACGCATCGCGCTATAGGCGTAGTCCGAATCGTTGAGAAATGAAGTTGCAGCATCGGGAGTGAGTTGGTTTTTTCGAATGAGCTGTTCTACACGGCGCGCAGCGGTCTGTGCGTCTTCTTCTACTTGTGCACGTTCCTGATCAAGCCAGAGTGCACTACGCTCCTCCGGTTCTGCGTCTTCAAGCTTTTGAATCTCGACGAGTATTCTGGCAATTTCAGTACGGAGGTCATCATAAAGTTCGGTTGCACTCCCGGAAAACCGTACAGTGTGGCGCAAGATGTTCTTGCGCAGGTGTTTAACTGACTTAACCGCTTGAACGATGTCGCCTGCCACATCTCTCAGTGCGTAAACTCGTTCTGCCACGTCTGGTTCGACACGTTTTTCCCCAACGCGCGTCGAGAATTCGACAATGGCGGAATAGAGCGTCTTGATCTTGCGTCGGTAACTTTCCTCGATATCCATGTCGGAAGGTGTTCGACTGTTTCGAACAACCTCTGCAACGCTGTTCGCGCCAAAAACATCCTTCCGATGCAGGTTCAAGCCATGCAAGATCAACGTCATCGCGTTTTCGTAGAGATGCATAACTTCCTTTCGAAGTGCGATCTCAAGAGTTTGTGGGAAATCATCGGCCGCATCGTTCAGGTAACGCGGTTGACTGAAATCCGGGGTTGGTTCGACGATACTGCGTTCAAGAAAGGAGATCAGCTCTCGCATCAATGGTAACATGAGCAAGACGCCGAGCACGTTAAAGATGGTATGGAACACCGCCAACTTCAGAGCATAATCTTCCGCGCCGATGCCCACGGCACCACTGATCAGGTCAACCATCTCACGCAGTGGGACTATGAAAACCAAAGCTACCGCCGCAGTGATTGTATTGAAGATCAGGTGCGCCAATGCCAATCGCTTGCCCTGAAAATTGGCGCTGATCGAGCCAATAATCGCCGTAATCGTGGTTCCAATATTAGCCCCGATCGCCAGAGCCAGTGCGTTTTCATAGCTAATTTGTGAAGCAGCAAGCGCGGTGAGAGTAAGCACCATCGTCGCGTGGCTCGACTGCATAATCAAGGTCGCGGCAGTCCCCAATAAACAATAGACCACCAGTCCCCAAAATCCCGGCAGTGCGAATCGCATTAGGTCGACCTGGTCCTTGAACGCGTCGAAACCCTCTTTCATGTAATGAATGCCCAAGAACAGAAATCCCAGTCCACCAAGGGCGTAACCAATGCCACGGAGCACCTTCGGCTTCTGAAATACAAGGATTATGCTAAGGCCGATAATTGGCATGGCGTAAGTTGCGATATTTACCTTCAATCCTAGCCCGGCGACCAACCACGCACCCGTCGTCGTTCCGATATTGGCACCAAAGATTATCCCCACACCACCTATCAGAGAAATAAGGTCAGCACTCAAAAATGAGATCGTGATAACCGAAACCAGTGAGCTGGACTGCAACAACGCAGTAGAGACAAAACCGAATAAGAGCGATCGCGAAACGGACTGTGTCGCTCGCTGAAGCATTCGTTCTAATGTACCGCCTCCAAGTAGCTTGAAGCCGTCTTCAAGCATCAGCATGCCAAACAAAAAAATAGCGATACCAGCTGCAACAATCTGCGCGTCAGGACTTACCCAGAAGGCAATTAGTAGCGCGCCAATTGCGACCGGTAGGTAGTACTTGATCATTCAATCAGTCCAAATTCTGGATCACAAAAACACCGAATGGTGCGGTTATCGACCTGCAGGAAGACCGCACACTAACCTCGACCAATATTCGTATAGCGCCACGGTTCTTAGCCGATATTACATCCCAAACCCGGGCGCTTTCTGACCTCGGTGTTATTATTACCGCAACGTACATATCTCATTGATTCAAATCATGGCGTAGAAATTCTACTTGCCCAAATTGTTTGAACTGTATTGCTACTTGAGACCGTTGGACCGTGCATGCTGAGAACTGAACGCGTAGAAAAAGCAGTTCGCCTAAACCGCGAAGAACTGTTCCGGTTTGGTACGGCTCTGCTCTTCATCGTCGGCATCATGCTGGTAGCAATGGCCAGATCGGAAGGCGGAACAGACGGAGTGCTCTTGATCGTCGCCGCAATGATCGGTGGGTACATGGCGATGAACATTGGCGCGAACGACGTGGCGAACAATGTTGGCCCCGCCGTCGGGTCCCAAGCAATTACTTTGACCGGCGCTATCCTGATTGCGGCTTTCTTTGAAGCAGGCGGCGCCATGATTGCGGGGGGCGATGTTGTCGGCACAATAAAAAAAGGCATTATCGACCCGGACTTGGTGGCGGACCGAGACACTTTCATCTGGCTGATGACGGCAGCTCTACTCGCGGCAGCGGTGTGGCTGAACTTCGCCACAGCCGTCGGTGCCCCGGTTTCCACAACGCATTCAATCGTCGGTGGCGTACTTGGGGCTGGAATAGCTGCGGCCGGTTGGAGCATAGCGGACTGGTACCAGGTTGGGATGATCGCGGCGAGCTGGATTATTTCTCCCGTACTTGGAGGAGTTATTGCGGCAACTTTCCTTTACATCATCAAACGCACGATCACCTATAAATCGGACGTATTGACTGCGGCCAACCAAATGGTGCCATTACTTGTCGCTGTAATGGCATGGGCCTTTGGCACGTACCTGATGCTCAAAGGTGTAAAGAAGTTGGTGAAGGTCGACTTCCCTACAGCGCTGGTGATTGGCCTGTTGCTTGCAATCGTCGTTTATTTTCTCATTCGTCCGTATGTCGCAAACACGACAAAGCGTCTGGAAAATAAAAAATCAAGCGTGAACGATCTCTTCACCGTTCCGCTTATCTTTGCAGCAGCGCTCCTGAGTTTTGCTCATGGTGCCAATGACGTCGCTAATGCAGTGGGCCCACTGGCGGGTATCAACGAAGCGATCGCCGCCGGTGCCGTGGCCACGAAAGCCTCTATTCCGATATGGGTAATGGCGGTTGGAGCCATAGGCATTTCTCTCGGTCTCGCGCTTTATGGACCCAAATTGATCCGAACCGTAGGAAGCGAGATCACCGAACTTGATAAAATGCGCGCATATTGCATCGCGATGGCGGCGGCGATTACGGTTATTGTCGCCTCACAGCTAGGCTTGCCAGTCAGTTCCACCCATATCGCCGTGGGGGGTGTATTCGGCGTCGGATTCCTTCGCGAATACATCAAGTCCAGCTACGCCCGCATGTTGGACGAAATTAGAGAGCACCACGCCGACCATGACCCAGAAGCGGTTGAAGCATTCCTCGAGAGATTTGAAGCTGCTGACGTTACGACTAAGGGCGAGATATTACGCGATATGAAGGCACAGGCTTCCTCCGACCGTGTCTTGGCTAAGAAAGAACGGAAAGCTCTCGGCAGGGTGCATCGGATCGAATTGGTCAAGCGCACCTTATTGCTCCGAATTGCAGCGGCTTGGGTTATCACGGTCCCTTTAGCAGCTACTCTTGCATCCATGTTCTTTTTTATGATCCGCGGAATGTTGTTGCCCTAGCTATTCCGCAACTGACCCAAAAAGACTACGGCTTCTCGTTTGATAGGCTTCAATCGCCTCGGGCTTTGGTTCTAACTCACAAAAATTTCGACCGTCTGCTTTGGGCTCGGTGCGGTCTTTCGCTGCAACTTGCGTGAACGTCTACTTTGCGGACTAACCGGTCCTTGCTCAATGAGATACCAATTGCCATCTTGGATCGCATCAACTGAGCCAACCTAACGAAGAGCCAACAACCTCCGTGGGAGCAATCCTCATGACTGAACCGAGCACAGTATCTCCGCTTCAACTCCTTTTTCTCGCCGGGGATGGGATTGGCCCTGAAATATCGTCGGCCACGCAACGTGTTCTTGCCGCCGTGACGCCCATCTGCAACCGGCCGATAATTGTGACTGAGGCTGACATCGGTTTCGCTGCGCTTGAGGCGACCGGAAGCACAATCCCGGAACCGGTCCGCACCGCTGCCAAGGAGGCTGACGGCGTAGTCCTCGGCCCCGTGTCCCACAACGCTTATCCTCCGGCTGCAGAGGGAGGTCTTAATCCCTCCGGCACCTTGCGCAAGGATCTCGAACTCTACGCCAATGTTCGCCCAGCACGGACATGGGAAGGCGTTCCCAGGGCAGCCTCTAAACCGTTTCACCTGACCGTCATGCGCGAAAACCTCGAAGGCTTTTACGCCGACCGCAACATGCATCAGGGACCGGGAGAGTTTATGCCTGACCCCGACACCGCACTCGCGTTCCGAAAGATCACCCGACATGCTTCCATGCGCATTGCAGAAGCCGCATTTCGCCATGCCAAACAGGACGGCTTTTCCCGGGTAACAGCCGTGCACAAAGCAAATGTGATGCGTGTCTCGGACGGACTGTTTCTTGAATGCTGCCGCGCCGTGGCTGCCGAGCATCCCAATATCGACTATGACGAGTTGCTCGTTGACGCTGCGGCCGCGCATTTGGTCCGCGATCCGGCGGCATTTGGTGTGATCGTAACAACAAATATGTTTGGCGATATCCTTTCAGACCTTGCATCAGAGCTGTCCGGTGGCCTCGGCGTCGCGGGATCTCTGAACCTTGGCCCTCGCTTCGCCATAGCGCAGGCTCAGCACGGCTCCGCACCCGACATCGCGGATAAGGGAATAGCTAATCCGACGTCATTGATATTGTCGCTGACCATGCTGCTACGTCACCTCGATGAGCTACGCGCGGCTGAGGCAATTGAAACTGCGGTAGCGCAAACCCTTCAACGCAAGCCAACGTACGACCTTGGCGGAACCGCAACGACTGAGGAGTTTACGTCGGCACTGATCCAGGCGATCGAGGCGGGGCCGTGAGAGAAATTTCAATGTCGGTTCATGCTGTTCAAGTAGGCGCAAACATCCGTAGAAGCGTTTATTGATAGGCAGCTTTGGGCTCGAGGCAGACGTTCGCTCACCTACGCTCAATGACTGCATTGCGGACTAAGCCGACCTCGGACTTTCCTCCGACAGTACAGTCTAGTCGTGATTGTGTCCAAGGAAGTGAGACATTGGTTCTCGTCCGTGGTCGACGTCCTCGTTCCCGTGGATTGCCCGAGCATAAACAATCTCGCCACCTAGAACCGTGTGCGTCACCAGCGTGTCACCAACGTCCGTTACTGGAATTTCAAAGAGGTTTTGATCAAGCACGATCATATCAGCAAACTTTCCCGGTTCTATACTACCGATCTTGTCATCCGCGCCAAGAATTTTGGCGCCATTGATCGTTGTTACCGCAATCGCCTGTTCAAGGGTGATCGCTTCGTCAGGGTTAAGCGCCCCCATCTCGGGCATGTCAGGGTTGATCCGAGTGACAAACCCTTCGATGGCGGGAAACGGGTTGGGTGTAGGTTGAGCAGTCAACCAGTCCGAACCGTGACCAACAACTATACCTGCATCAATGGCTGAGCGGACTTTGAACATGCTGTTGTAACGGTCGTCGCCAATCTGTTGCGGGTAAGAACCTTCGACTCCAGGATGGGGATAGGGAATGTGCGGCGAGAAATCCATTTCCACGTTCTGTAGTGCCGCAAGGCGGGTGATGTCGTCCTTTGTTATCATCCAGTTATGCGCGACCTTATGTTTGGTTCCGGTTTCGCCATTGGCTTCCTTCATCGCTTCCAACGCGTCGATGACACGCCGGATTGAACCTTCACCAATGGAATGGATATGCAGGCCGACACCCATCTTGTCGAACTTGATGAAATCATCCCGATACTGCTCGTAGCTCAAAAGCGTGTCGCCAAGAAAACCCGAACCGTCCTCGTAAGGTTCAATCAGTAGCGAGGTGCGCGCGCCGGGGCTGCCATCGGAAAAGATTTTGACATAGTCGGGATAAACCAGTTCGGTTTGGTAGTTCGCTCGGTTCTGTATCTGGCTTTCGATGTCTTCCAGAGTATATGCAAGATTCAGAGTGGTGCGCCAATCCCAGCTAACAAAGACACGCTGGTGCAGATAGCCTTCTCGTTCAAGCAACTTTAATGCCTCAAGTGGAGCGCGGTGTCCTTCTGCGGTTTGCTGTGAAGTGATGCCGTAAGACAAGAACATGTCGAATATGTCGTAGATCGGTTCAGCATATTCTTCGGCGCTCGCTTGTGGAATCACCAGCTCGATCAGTTGCATCCCCAACTCGCGCAAAGTGCCGGTGGGTTCCCCAGAATCGGGGTCTTTGACTATGACCACAGCACTGTCTGACGGAGTGTCCTTGTCGATGCCCGCCAACTCCAAGGCCTTTGAGTTAACCCAGAATGTGTGCCCAGTCTGATCCAAAAGTGCAACCGGACGATCCGGGATGATTTCATCAAGGAGTTCTTTGCGGGGTGCGTCATTCTCGAAAAGCCCCAAATGCCATTGTCCTGCCAATATCCACTCCTTGTCGGGATTTGCGTCGGCATAGGCTTTTACTTCGGCAAGGATTGCGACGACATTGTCGGGCTGGGACAGTGACAAATTCATGTCGCCATACCAAGGCGTGATAAATGGATGCGAGTGCAGATCAACGGTTCCGGGCATAACGAAGGCTCCGTCCAGATCGATAACCTTGACGCTTTCACCTGCGACGGCCATTGCATCATCGTTAGAACCGACGACAACAAACTTGTCACCGGAAATCGCAACCGCTTCAGCCCAAGGCTGAGAGGCGTTCACAGTATATATTTTGCCGTTGGTGAAAACGGTGTCGGCTGATTGAGCCGAAGTTGGACTGGCCTCGGGCGCCGCATGTGAGGTTTGGTCGGCTGCCATAATCGCCAGTGCGGCAAAGGTGGCCAGGATGGATTTACAAAGCCGGATCATCTGTTTTCCTCCCCGGTGATTGCCGTATTTCTTTGGGCAGGCTGCGTCGTGTTAGAATGGTAGGTTCGTGCAATCCTTGGAAATCATCGTGGTTTCTAGCGCAGCCATCGTCCCCTTGAGTTCTGCGTATTCCTGAGTCATCGGACCATCGCCGTATTTGAATCCGCCCAATTGAACCCCGGTAACAGCCCAAATATTGGTGAGCGCTTCATCCTGATCGGCGCGCCGCTTGAGTTCGGTTTCCATTTGCTGTGCAATGCTCTGCGCTCTGCGGTATTCAGCGCTGAGCTGATTGCAGGAGTATGGAGCATATCGTTGAGCCGAAACGTCGGCTGCCTGGACCGCCACCGGCTGGGTAGCATTACATCCGGCCAGCAGAGTAGCTGAAAGGCCGAGACCCACAAGGACTTTGAAATTACGTGTTCGTGTGGTCATGAAACGGAGCTTCTTGTTGATTAGCTGTGGATTTTACAAAGGTTGCCTTTTCACTCATGGTTTGGCTAGGTGTGACTAACACCCTTTTTTCGCGTTTTGGGGCATGGAATGAGTAGGAACAGAACTGCTGATCCATACAATGGCATTAGGCCAGGCAGGAGGGAGGTCCTGATACAGCTGGACGCTGTGTGCCGCTCTCAGCACTTCCGGGATTCGCCACAACTTGTAAGAGTTCTGAGATTCCTCGTGGATACTGAACTTGGTGGCCAAGACATGACCCCGTCATCCAAAGACATTGCATTGAACGTGTTCGGCAAAGGGAGCGAGTTTAGAAGTAAGAGTGATTCAAGTGTCCGCGTTGCTTGCAAAAGGCTGAGAAACACTCTCTCTCTCTACAATGCCCAGGTCAAACCAAAGATACTCATTTTGCTGAGTCCCGGCAGTAATCGCCCAGAGTTTCGGTTCAACCAACTGAGTTTTTGTAGCACGAAAGAGGCACTTTTCCTTGCAGATTGGTATCAGGGGGTCGCGAGCAAATCTGCCTATCGCTTTGCGATGTCGAAAATTAGTTTGGCTCTGGAACATGACCCCGAAAACGCAGAGTTGTTGGCGGCTTCGGCGGATTTGACTCTTGACGGCTACAAGCATGGTTACCAGCGTGGGGCCGATCAACTGGAAGAGGCAGTTCGTCGTGCTGATTTGGCTTATGCCATCGATAAGACCTGTGCCAAAGTGCTCCTTTCGAGAGCCATGATCTCCCTTGAACTTGGACAGTTGGAGGAAGTTCGCAAATGTGGCCAGTCCATGCTCGCGCTGGACGATGATAAGTCAATGCATTTCGGAATGTGGATGTGTGACGTCGTTTCGGAAACCCCGGGAGAACTTTACGAAGAACGCTCTGCGGTGTGCGGAACCAACGTGCCAGGCTGGTTGCACCACACTAAGTTTCTTTCGGCCTATAGCGCCGAGGATTACGAATCCGCACTGGCAGAAGCTATCGCGTTCGGAATGAATGAGTTCTTTTGGGGTGCGGTTGAGCGCGCTGCTGCCCTCGGGCAGTTGGGTTTACTGTCTGCTGCTGCATCCGAATTGGAGCGCGCATTAGAACTGAATCCTGACCTATCTGGAAACCTAGACCGCTATCTGAGAAGCTACGTGCCACACCAAGATGTTCGAATGCACATTCTGGAGGGCATCGAAAGAGTTTCACTAAGGGTATAATAGTGCAGTAGGTCTGGTCATCACCATTAACGACAGAGCACAACCGCAATGGCGCCCGCTCTTCTGCCATTCAAACGCAGAAATACAAAAGTCCGCTTTTGCTGAACCAGATGACGTGCCAGAAGGCGGCTATTGGCTGCCAACTGCCGATTGCGCACGTAGCATTCAGGCATCTTGGCAAAGCCCGCTTAGGGCTCGTTCCAGTCGTTCGCTGTGCGGTGTGTGAATGGCTGCTTTGTGTACAAAGCGGTAATTTGGCCGCCGTTTGGTCCATCGCAAAGTCATTTCACATTATCAAATAAAATTGATCCTCAATTTGCACCCCTAGTCTCATCTGCTTTTCAGGTTCCGTGTCAGAATACTCATGCGGGCGGTGGGCACACAACTTCAATCAGCGATGGCCCTTCGCTGGAGAGACCGGCGGAAAGCGCCTTTGCGAAGCTGTCCATGTCATCTGCGCGTGTCCCCGGAACACCATGGCCTTTCGCCAGCGAAACCCAGTCCAACGTCGGGTTCACCACGTCAAACATAGCCTGAGCATTCTGACCATAGCTCGCCACGCCGACGTTTGTGAGTTCATCGCGCAGGATTTGATAACCGCGGTTCGCAAACACAACGATTGTCACGTCCAGATTTTCGCGGGCCATGGTCCACAATGATTGAAGAGTATACATGGCGGACCCGTCGCCGGTTAGGGCGATGACTTTTCGGTCGGGGCAGGCGATAGCCGCACCCGTCGCACAAGGCAAACACAACCCAATCGCGCCGCCGGTGCCTGCGAGTAGGTCATGCGGGTGGGCGGTAGCTGTCGGTGGTATGACATGAAACCCGGACGTCACGGATTCATTGCAGATGATCGCGTTTTCCGGGATCAGCGCGGCCAACGCCAAACCAACTTTTTCGAGGGTCAACTGTCCGATGGGAATGTCTGGCAGGTCGAGCGGATGGGTTTCTGTCGCCGTTTTGCTTGTGACCCCGACCGCGTCGGCGAGCGCTTGCAGCGACCACTCGATATCATCTGTGGGCTTGCACAAGTCCGTAATGGGGCAATGCGGAGGTTCGGGCACGCTCGGTTTCCCGGGATAGGCAAAAAAGGCGACTGGCCTATCTGTGCCAAGCAGAGTGATCGAAGAGGTTGCTTCAAGCTGAGCGATCTTGGGCGATATCGGATAGACCAGTTGGTCTAGCCTTGCTGTTCCTGCGCCTTTGGAAATGCGCGGTATCAGAGTATCAGCCAACAAACGGCACCCCGTCGCGGCAGCGATCTTGCCAGCCAGTTCACGCTGGGGTCCAAACAGAGCTGATCCGCCAATCATCAGCGCGGCGTTCGGCGTTACAAGCCGGGCCGCCGCGGCCTCTATATCGGTTGTTGACGGTCGATGGAGGCTTTCTCGGTTGTCCAATCGGTTTGCCGCTGCGTTGGCTTCGTTCCAAGCTGTGTCGGCAGGCAGGACCAGCGTTGCAATCTGACCGTTGCGCGCGCGGGCCGCCTGAACCGCAGCCGCTCCGTCCGTGGCTACGTCAGTGGCATTGGACGACACACGCGTCCAATGACTGACCGCCTGGCTGATACCTAGGATGTCTCCCTTCAAAGGACTTTCATAATGCAGGTGATGCGTTGCGTGATCGCCCACAACATTCACGATCCCGGACCCCGCTTTTCGGGCATTGTGCAGATTGGCAAAGGCGTTGCCAAAGCCTGGTGCAAGGTGCAGGAGCGTGCCCGCAACGTTTCGCTTCATGCGAAAATACCCGTCTGCAGCACCCGTCGTGCCGCCTTCAAACAGGCAAAGAATGCAATTCATCTCCGAGTGTTCATCCAAGGCAGCGACAAAGTGCATTTCCGAGGTGCCGGGATTTGCAAAGACCGTATTCACACCATTGTTCAAAAGGGTTTTTACGAGTGATTGAGCGCCGTTCATTTTAATCCTAGCCTGATTTCAAGCGATCATTTGATGACAATGCTCGCACGAAAAGGCCTTCTTTCTAAACATATTTTCCTCTCGACACGACACTTTACGACGCATGGCACCGCAACCGCTCGCGACGTGGAGCAGTCACCGGACTTAAGACCGTACCTTTTGGCGGGGCCAGAACTTAGAGCGAAAGCATTCATACACTTGGTGAGATAGACACAGTGCGAGCACGCCCGTTTTGGGCTCGAGGCAGTCATCCGACCGTTTTTGTCGGATGACGGCTAAGCGCCGCGAAGCGGTCTTTCGGCAGCAGACAGTCGAACTTTTTGCATTTAATGATCGCTCGGCACGATAGCAGACGCTGACCAAAATTCCGCTGTGACAGTAGTTCGGACATGACTATCGCCCAGCACCGCAGCAAAATGCACAAGTATTCGCAACTCAAACCGAATTATAGTATATAAAATAGATAGTTATTGCTTGGTTCATTCGCTTTCTGAGAACAGAGGAGTTCACTGTGCCAACACCACTCTTCAAGCCCGGCCATTCTGGCAATCCCGGCGGGCGACCCAAGCTGGACCCCGAGACAAGAAAGTTGATCCAGTCGAACGGCGAGATCGCTGTGAAACGCATGAACGATCTGTTGTCGATGGACGAACTCTTCAATCGCCGAGATGAGAATGGTGAATTTGTATCAGGAAAACTTTCGGGCAAAGAACAAATTGCCTTGCTGGCCCTAGCTCAGGACCGAGCATTCGGACGCGCTGATGGCGTTAGCATCACGCACACCCACAGCGGAACTGTAGGCATGAGCGTCAATCCAACACAGCGGCTCAAAGACATCAGCGACCGCCTTCCAGAGAGATTGGCTCAACAGAAGGTGATTGAGGCAAAACTGGATGACGACGAATAGTCTCCAACCATCACGTAGCTACTGGCAGGTGTAGAGGTTTGGGTTTGTGCCTACAGGCTATGCGCCCGCGCACGTAAGCCCCCTCGAGTTGACGACCCCTTATTGTATTTGATAAAGAATGTGCCCTTTTCCAAAAAATTAGGAGGACCTGCATATGTGGGTAGCATTCTCGACGCCCGAGGGTTCGGGCTTTTTCTCTGCCGTCGCCAAGGATGAGCGCGGCAACATCAGCGGACCGCACAAGGGGTCTCGCGTCTGTCTGCGGTTCCGCCGCGCTCAGGACGCCGAACTTCTGCGCAATTACGGTATGGACGGCGAGGTGATCGAAACACCGGGCGGCGACTATCGCTACCGAGCGTTCATTCCACGCAACCACCTGATGACGGTGCTGATGAACTTGGGCGACCGAATGGAATACCCTAATTTCAAGGACAGCATTCCCGAAGATGACATAGCACTCGCAAACGCATGCCACGAGGCATGGGCAGTATTCGGCGATTTACAGGAGGGTGGACCGTATGGATTGGGGTGAAAACATCCTTTTTTACCCAGAACGGTTGCCTCAAAGTTGCCTTGAGTAAAAAGCCCGCGAAATCATCAAGTGGGCCACACCATCTAAGTCTTTATTTTCAAGTGTAAACCAGTGGCGGACCGAGGAGGATTCGAACCCCCGACCCCTTGATTCGTAGTCAAGTACTCTATCCAGCTGAGCTATCGGTCCGCGTTGGTGAGGCGGTGTTTAGACCTGCCGCCCAGGACGTGCAAGTCGATTCTTCAAAAATATTTCAAAAAGTCATGTCGCCGCGCGGAAGGCTTATTTCGAACACGGTTCCTTCGGGTCCAGTCTGTTTCAAACTCAGGTCTCCACCATGTCCGCGCACAAGTTCCTGCGAAATCGCCAGCCCCAAACCCGAACCGCCCTTTCGAACTCCGCCCTGGAATGGTGTAAACAGGTTTTCGCGCGCTTTTGGTGGAAGACCCGGGCCTGTATCGCTGATTTCAATGCACCAGGTGTCTCCATATTCGCAGCCGGCAATTGTAACGCGCCCAGGCTTGCCCGCCGCAACCAGGGCCTGACGCGCGTTGCGCACGAGGTTCATGATAACCCGAAAAAGCTGCTCGGGGTCTGCGCGGACAATCAGATCTTCGGGAACTTCATTCACAATTTCGACGCAGGCATCGGCGACGGCAAGTTGTTCACTGGCTGCCACATCCGCGGCCAGCGACCGCACTGGAACCATCGTCAGCGTCGGGGCCGGTTCTTCCGCGCGCCCAAAGGCCAGCGTGCTTTCACACAAAGATACGGCACGGGTGATGGAATTCACCAATTTAGGGGCCATCCGACGAACCAGTGGATCATCGCTGGATTCGATCCTGTCCGTGAACAGCTGTGCCGATGTCAAAATATTGCGCAAATCGTGACTTACTTTGGCGACGGCACCACCCAGCTGCGCCAACCTCTCGCGCTGTCGCAGCGCCTGTGTGAGGTCAGTCTGCAGCATTTGCAGCGCCTCTTCAGCTTCGCGCAGCTCTGTCACTTTCGAATTCGGCGAGATGATCCCCCGCGCGTCTTCGGGCGCGCTGGCATAGCGCTGCATATACCCCACTACGCTTTTGATTGGCCGTACAAGCACAACCCGTACAGCTAGGAAAAGCAGCGAAGCGGTGATAATCGAAATGACAAAAGACAAGCCAAGAATACGCAGGCCGTAGTCCACCATCGCCATTCGCAATGGCGCGCTGTCTGTGGTGACTTCAATCAGCAAGCCCGCACCTTTGACCGGCTCGCCAATAACTCGAATGATTTCATTTTCGGGCGTGACAATCCGGCTCATGGCGTCCCGGATCAGAACCCAGGGCCCCGCATCGCGCAGATCGTATGTCTTGGCAATTGAATCCGGAATCGGTGAAGACAACATAAGCTGCCGAACTTCGTCCCGACGCAAAACCACGTTATAAACACCCGCATTCGCCAACAGTTCGGCCTCGAGGTCATCAGCCAGCATATCGTCTGCCAGCAACGCCAGCGAAGCAATCTGGGCGCGCTCCAGACGGTTCAGCAGGAAATCCTCACGGAACCGAGCGATAGACGGGACAAAAATCAGGATTTCGGCCAACATAACGAAGACCGTCGTCAGGATCAGAAATCGGCCCGACAGCGAGTTCAAAATGCGCCCCTCCTCAGGTCAGGGAATCCAACGCTGGACGAACCTGACCACACGTTTAACTGTCTGATTCTCAAACAGCCTTGGCGTGAAATAAGCACCCGCCACGCGTTTGTTAAGCTCTCCGATCGTCGGATAGGGCGAAACCATTGCAGCAATCTGCCCCATCTTCAGGTTATTGGCCAATGCAAGCGACCACAAGTTGATCAACTCGCCTGCCTGATGACCCACGATTGTGGCCCCAACAGGACGGCCTTTGACAACCATGACCTTGATGAAGCCGTTTGTCCTACGCTCGGAAATGGCCCGGTCGTTGTGATGATAGTCAAAGCGGGCAATTTCGAGCCTGTCGCCATGCTGGTCGTGCGCTTGAGCTTCGGTCAGACCAACTTGCGCCAGTTCAGGATCTGTGTAGGTCGCCCAGGGGATATGCGCGGTCTTGGCTTTGGACGGCAGACCAAACAACGCCGAGCGAATTATGATACCCGCATGGTAGCCCGCCACATGAGTGAACTGCATCCCACCTGCAACATCACCAATGGCATAGATCCGGCGATTTGTCGTCCTGAGGGCTTCATCTGTCTTAATGCCGGTCCGGGTGCGGTCAATACCCGCCGCTTGCAGATTCAACCGGTCAATGTTTGCCTTGCGCCCGGCCGCGATCAAAAGATGAGATCCCGTGAGAATCTCACCGTTTTCGGTCACCACTTCTACCGCGCCTTCGCTGCCTCGGATCTGTGCCACCATGGCGCTTTCGCGGACATCGATACCTTCGCTACGTAGCGCTTCCAGCACCACCGCCGCGGCTTCGGGGTCGTCTTTGCCCAGCGCCCTTTGACCCTCTATGACCGTGACCTTACTGCCGAGGCGTCGATGGGCCTGCGCCATTTCCATACCGATCGGGCCACCGCCAATGATAAGCAAATGATCCGGCCGCTCGCGCAGGTCGAAAATAGTTTCATTCGTAAAGTAAGGAACCGCATCCAGCCCGGGAATCGGCGGCACCAGGGGCGATGACCCTGTTGCAATCACGATCCGGCGCGCAGTGATGAAGTGATCTCCTGCCTGCACTTGGTTGGAAGAGATAAAGGCACCGTATTCTCGGATCACCTTGACGCCAAGTCCTTCAAAGCGCTCTTGGCTGTCCATCGGTTCGATCTGGGCGATGACGTTATTCACATGGTCCTTGGCCGCCCCATAGTCGATCTGAGGAGTCACATCCGCTACCCCAAACGCCGCGGAATGCGCCTGACCATAAGCGGCCTTCCCGCTTGCGATCAGCGCCTTGGACGGGACGCAGCCGAAATTCAGGCAATCGCCGCCCATCTTGTGGCCTTCCAGCAAAACGACATCTGCACCCATCTGGCTGGCCCCAGCTGCAACTGACAGGCCGCCGGACCCGGCCCCAATGACCAGGAGGTCTGTTTTCAGTTCGGTCATGGCTCAGCTGTCCTTATTTGCGCGCAAGGCTTTGATGACGATGGGCAAAGCGGCCAGAACGCACAAGCCGATAATCGGTCCGATCACGAACGGCTCCCACAACAGAGACACATCCGGTGTTCCGCCGCGATCGAATACACCACCAAGCCCGACACCAATCCACGTGTAGACAATCCCCCCGGGAATAATGCCCAGGGCAGTGGTGATCAGGAAGTTGCGAAACTTCACGCCGACCAGAGCAGGCACCAGATTTGCAACAAAGAACGGAACAACCGGGACCAGCCGCAACAGGAACAGGACCGAAATCTCATTCTCGCGCAGACCATCCTTCAGCTTCTTGACCGTCCCTTCCGACGATTCCAAACGGGCGGTCAGCGACTCACCCAATCCCCAGCGTGCCGCCAGGAAAATAGCCGAAGCTCCGATGGTTGCAGCCACAACATTGAGAACCGTGCCCGCAAACAATCCAAACAAGAACCCGCCTGTCATCGACGCGACCGCCGCCCCCGGCAGCGAGAACGCTACAATGACGATATAAATGGCCACAAACGCTGCGGCCATGACCCAATAATGACCATCCCGCCAAGCCAAAAGCGCCTCGCGGTTGTCCCGCAAGGTTTCAAAGCTCAGGTAATCCCCCAGCGTGAAAAAGCCCGCAACGGCAACACCAAGGATCACCAGCAACGGAATATGGCGCGCAAACCCGCTGCGCGGTGCCTGGCTTGTTTCAGACATCAGGTTTTCCGGTTCTTTCTGTTTCATTCTGTGCCCAAGATGCGCTTCCAATCTGTCAAGCAACAGAGGGATCACGGGGCCTTGATCTTTGTGGCGCTGAATGTGAGAGATTTCATCGATAATTGGGTGTTTTGAAACCTTTTCAGCTCTGCGGGTACAGAATTGTTGCAAAAGGCGTGAAAACCCCACTGTTGGGGTTTGACTTACCCCCCGCTTAGCAGTAGAGGACGGGCTTCGAACACTAGGGCCAGGCGAATCCGCGCCGCACCCCACCGCTATAGATTGGAGACGGAGCGATGAAACGCACCTATCAGCCTTCGAACCTGGTTCGCAAACGCCGCCACGGTTTCCGCGCGCGCATGGCCACCAAGGCCGGCCGCAAGATCCTGAACGCACGCCGCGCACGCGGCCGCAAGTCGCTGAGCGCGTAAACCGCTCACCGATCAGGTTATGAACATGACGCCGCCGGAGGCCCCTGAGGATGGTATGCACCAGCCCGGGAATACGCCCCCGGCGGCGTCCGTTTGTGCACCTGAACCTCTTGTCGTTCTTAAAAAACGGTCCGACTTTCTGAAAGCCGCACGCTCGCGCAGGCAAGGAACGTCGTCGATGATGGTCCAGGCGCGCAGACGCACTCCAGAAGAGGCATCCGGGATTCGCGTAGGTTTTACCTGCTCGAAGAAGGTCGGCAACGCCGTGGCCCGCAACCGCGCCAAACGTCGCTTACGCGAAGCCGCGCGGGCCATACTGCCCGAATCTGGTCGCGATGGGTGGGATTACGTTCTGATCGGCCGGGCCGAAGTCACGGCCAACCGCTCCTACGACGCACTGTTGAGTGACTTACGCTATGCGCTGCGCAAGGTTCACGCACAGGGCAAATGACATTTCTGGCCCATATCCTCGCCCTGCCCGTTCGGGCCTATCGGTTGATTTTCAGCCCGTGGGTTGGCTTTAACTGTCGATATCAGCCAACGTGTTCAGCTTATGCGCTGGAGGCATTGGAAAAGCACGGTGCGATAAAGGGCGCATGGTTGGCCGCGCGTCGGATCGGGCGCTGTCATCCGTGGGGTGGCGACGGCTACGATCCGGTCCCTGACTCCGATACCTCGACCGATAAGGGCTAGACCCGGCATCCTGTCACCATCTTGCCCGGTTGGGCCAACTGCTGTAGGGGCAGCGCATGTTTGATGATGCAGACGATATCCACCCGCTGTTTGCTGGCGCGCCCTCGACCACCGAGTTCAAGAAGCTGCGCAAGCGTATCGTACGGCAAACCCGCGAAGCGATCGAGCAATACGGGATGGTAGACCCGTCTGCCCACGACAAGGACGGCAAACCGCCACGCTGGCTGGTCTGTCTGTCAGGCGGCAAGGACAGTTATACGCTGCTGGCCGTTCTCTACGAATTGAAATGGCGTGGCCTGCTGCCTGTGGATCTGCTGGCCTGCAATCTGGATCAAGGTCAGCCCGGATTTCCCGCGACAGTCCTGCCCGAATTTCTCGAACGCATGGATGTACCGCACCGGATCGAGTACCAGGACACCTATTCCGTTGTGATGGACAAGGTTCCGCAGGGCCGAACCTACTGCGCCCTGTGTTCACGCCTGCGCCGTGGCAACCTGTATCGCATCGCGCGTGAAGAGGGGTGCTCGGCGGTTGTTCTGGGCCATCACCGCGACGACATTCTTGAGACATTTTTCATGAATCTCTTCCACGGCGGTCGTCTGGCCACCATGCCGCCGAAGCTGGTGAATGAAGAGGGCGATCTTTTTGTCTTCCGACCGCTGGCCCATGTTGCCGAAGCCGATTGCGAGAAATTTGCCAATGCAATGCAATACCCGATCATACCCTGCGATCTTTGCGGCAGTCAGGACGGGTTGCAACGCCAGCAGGTGAAACAGATTCTCGATCAATGGGAAAAGAACAGCCCGGGTCGGCGTCAAGTTATGTTCCGCGCCTTAACAAATGCACGCCCTTCGCATCTGCTGGACGCGAAACTGTTTGATTTCCTTAACCTTTCAATAAATTCTGACAAAAAAACCGAAAACTTGGACGGAATTCCGCAGCTGCGTTAACGACTGACTCAGACTGGTTTCCTAGGCTCAACGGCGTGTCATTCATGCCCAAGGCCAAAAGCACGATGCGGAACCATTCTTCTATCGACCGTTTTATACGTTCTTTGAACTCCGTTTTGGCACATTCTAAACTCGGTTGCGACAAATCCCCTATCTTGCTGAAAAGCAAGGAG
>NZ_WVRF01000027.1:0-29580 GCF_013110775.1 Ruegeria sp. HKCCD7296 | reverse complement strand
AACCGGGGTCAATATTGGATGCCGATAGGGGGTCAATGTTCAATGCCGATTGACACGGTGGAGGACGGACACTGACGCCCGGATTTATTGAGCTACATGCGCATCTCATGCTTATGGGGCCTACGCTGCCGGCGATGGAAGCCAACACGACGTGGGAAGATTTCGCCATTCACGGTGCACGGATGGCTGAGATGTATCTCATGCAGGGGTTCACCACTGTGAGGGATGCGGGTGGTGCCAATGGTGGGCTGCGAAGGGCCATTGACGCAGGGCAAATCGACGGCCCCCGGTACTATCCTTCCGGAGCATTTATCGGAACACGGGGTGGCCACGCAGACTTCGCCAATTTCACTGCACCACCGGGCTCTGAAACGAACATGAGCCGTCTGAACTTGGCGCAAGAGATTAGCGGTGTCGATGACGTTTATAAATACGCGCGCAACAACTTTCGAATGGGTGCAACGCAGTTGAAATTCATGCAATCCGGTGGCGTGGTTTCGGCTTTTGATCCATGGCAACTGCTGGCTGGATCACCAGAGGAAATCAAAGCAGCTGTTCAAGTCGCAAATGAATACGGCAGCTATGTCATGGCGCATTCGTATCGGAAAGAAGCAATCCTGAATGCGCTTGATGCAGGCGTGATGTCGATCGAACATGGTTTCTCGTTCGATTGTGAAATCGCTCAGGTCATGAACGAAAAAGGGGCCTACATAACCACGAACCTGACGGCCTTCGATCCCGGTTTGCTTGATATTCCTGCGGTGGCAAACGTCCCGTCCAGCCTTGCCAAAGCAAAATCCGCCTCGGCCACATTTGCGGGCTACATCGACAATATGAAGGAATGCCCGGTGAAGCGAGGGTTCCAGACGGACTGTGTTGGCTCGGTGGAAGCATGTAACATCCAGATTGCCTACGAGAAACACCTGAACAATGAGTTTTTCGGTCCGTATACTTCGATGGTGACGCTGACCTCGACAGGTGGTGAAGTCGTTGCTTTGTCGGGCGATTTCATGAACCCTTATACGGCTGGAAAGCTTGGAGTGATCGAAGAAGGCGCTTATGCTGATATCCTGTTGATCGACGGAAACCCGCTAGAGGATTTTTCGGTCGTTGGAACCGGTGATCAGTGGTTTGGAGCGGACCCGAGACCGGACAGCCCTGAAACGATCCGTCTGATTATGAAGGATGGTGTGATATACAAGAACACGCTGGAATAGTTAAAAGCGCAGCCGGAGAGTATTCATGCGTCATTGGTTTTGCATCGCGGTCATCGCAGGGTTGGTGTGGTGTGCCCCGCCCACTTTTGCAGCGCCTGGGGTTGCGTTGGATTGGGCGGATCTTCCAGACCCGTCCGCGCAGATCTTTGAAGACCCTTATCGCGATCTCAGCCCTGAACAGTTCGACGATGTTCTGTTTGTTGTACGACTGCGCGGCAGGCTGCAGCAGGATCATGGCAGCGAAGAAGAACGGCAGAAATGGCAAGAACTGCTGGCTGAGACCGAGGACGCTTTGGCCGCAGATGAAATTGATATCGACTGGCTGCTCGATCAGCGTGAAGTTGTGATGGAGCGTCGAAGAAAGGCCGGGACGAACGGAAATCCGCAGTTAGACGGCCAGACAATCACTGTCGCGGGCTTTGCTATTCCAGCCCCCAGCGATCCCGACGGGCGACCTGTGGCGTATCTGGTGCCGGAACGCGGGATGTGCAGTCACATGCCTCCGCCGCCTCCCAACCAGATGATCCGCGTGCGTTTAAATGAGGATTGGACCCCCAGCTATTTCCATGAACCCGTACGATTGACGGGAACGCTGACCATTGATCCGTCTGTTCAAAACATGATGGTCGTGGACGGCGTTATGCCCATGAACGCGACCTTCCAGCTTGAAACGGACAGTGTTGAAACGCTGGAAACCGAGACAGACAGGCTGGAGTGGAAACAGCGTGCTGCTGATCGCATTCGCGCGGCGGGCAATCGCAAGACGGGCGGGGCAAGAGCGTCCGAATGATAAGAAACCTGCTTGCTGCATCGGTAATTGCATCTGCTGGCGCGGTATCGGCGCAAGGGCTTTCCGGACCTTCTTCTGTTGGGGCTGATCTTGAGCCCGGCGACGGCCTGACCGATCCGCAATACAGATCGGATTTTCCGCGTAACATCGCGCCAGGTTGGTTCGGGTGGAAGGACCGACTGGCTGAGGGCGGGTTTCGTTTCAACATTGATTACTTGGCGTTGGGCCAAACCACGAATGCTGATCTGGGCACCGGCGAAGCGGCCAGCGGAATTGCTCGGTTCTACGGCAACTGGCAGGCAACTGAACTGGGTTCTCTGACATTCAAGATTGAAGACCGGCACAGCTATACCGATGTGGCCCCGCAGTTCCTTGGGCTGGATGGTGGAGCGCTTTCGATCACGGGCACAGCCTTTAATGATAATGGACTACTGCTGACAAACCTGTTCTGGACCCAAAGGGCTGCGAACGGCGCGTGGACGCTGCAAGTCGGGCAGATTGACGTCACGGACTTCGTGGACATCTATGGGCTGGTCAGTCCCTACAGCGGATTCCAGAACCTGTCATTCAACACCAACCCGACGATCAATACACCCAATCAAGGATTGGGAATTGCGGGTGGTTTGAAGCTTAGCGAGACTGTCTATGCCGTAGCGAGCGTTTCAGACGCGAACGCCGACCCGTCTGACCCTAATTTCGATGTGTTCAGCGACGGCAATCTCTTCAAATCACTCGAACTTGGGTACACTTCCGGCTTTGATCGTATCTATTTCGACAATGTCCATCTGACCCTCTGGCATGCAGATGCGGCTGACGATGGCAGCCGAGCGGAAGACTATGGCGCGGCGTTTTCTGCGGCCTGGTTTGTCGACAACAAGTGGATGCCGTTCTTTCGGGCGGGGGCCTCAAAAGGAACGGCAGCTCTTTACGATCGGTCGATATCTGTCGGTCTGGGGTATTATGGTCGCAATACCGATCTGGCCGGTCTTGGCCTGAACTGGGCCGAAGCCAGGGGCATCGACGGGACACAGTTCACGCTTGAAGCTTTCTACCGTTTTTCAATCTCACCGGGGTTTCAGATCACACCATCGGTGCAGTTCATTTCCAACCCGCTGCTGAACCCCACTCAGGACAGCATCACGCTGTTCGGCCTCAGAACCCGGATCGTTTTCTGAGGGGTGTTCATGCGGCGGCAAAACAAATCAACTGAGGAGGCTCTGTCATGAAGACCCTATTGGCCGTAAGCGCCATAGCGATCACTTTTGCCGGCGCGTTACATGCGAGCGAGGAAAGCAAGACGTGGGAGGCGTCAGAAGAGGCGAAGCAGTTTGTGCAGGACACAATTGTCCTCGGCATGTTGGCCAGCCCCTATGGCACTGGCTGGACCGAAGACGAGCAGCTTCACACTTACTTCGCGCGTGCGCGGGAAAACGGCATCACTGGGCATGAGATGACGCTGGCTGCTGCGGATATGTCTTTCGACACCTTTCTTGATCAACATTACCACTTCCGTGCTGCAATGGCCCAGCAACCGGAAAACTACCTCATCGTGAATGAAACCCGCGACATTGAAGCTGCCCACATACAGGGCAAAACAGCGGTTATTTGGAACAGCCAAACGGCCACGATTCTGGACGGCGACCTGAGGAAGATGGCAGTGCTCAAGGATATGGGGATCAAAAGTATGATCCTGGCTTACAATGACATTTTCCGGACTGGTTCTGGGCAGTTGGCGGCCTATAACGGTCGCGACATTGGTCTGACCCCGTGGGGGAAGTCAGTTATTGATGAAATGGTCAGGTTTGGCATACTGCTCGACCTAAGCCATACGGGTTCGAAAACGGCCAATGACGCCATGGATTACATGGATGAGAACTACCCCGGGGTGCCCTATGTCTACACGCACTCGGTTCCTGCAGGGTTGTATGCGAATGGGCCCAATGCGACGCCAAAAGGGTGTTATCGCGCCATTCCCGATGATGAGGCGCTGCGCGCGGCCAAGTCTGGTGGCTACGTTTCCCCGACGTTCACAGAATGGATGATGGACGGCGTTTGGCCCGAGGATATCTCACCCGAGCAGGCCGCTGATATGATTGATTACTATGTCCAGCTTGTCGGCGTCGACCATGTTGGAATCGCAACGGACGACATGTTTTCGCTGGAATTAGTCGTACAGTTCGCAACTGAAAACGCGAGCATGTACGATGACGGCGGCTATATGATCGACGCCTTCAACAAAGGGGCAACTGGTAACGGTGAACTTGCCAAAATCCTTGCGGCGATAACGGACGATCTTTGGGCGCGCGGCTATTCAAATGAAGATCTTGCAAAGATCTACGGCGGAAACAAGATGCGGGTTTACGCGCAAGTTTGGGAAGGCAAACCACCCGAACAGTTTTTGAAGGAATACCCCGAGCGTTTGCGCTTGCGGCAAGAGCTTCGTGAAGGGTTTTATTCGCGATAGATGCGCTGGGTAATTGCCAACTTTCTTTAGGCCGGGTTTGGTCAGGCTGGCATTTCTGCTTGAGTTTGAAGGGTAGATGACGGGCGATGAGAGTTTCGAACTCCCGACACATCTGTGGTGCAAACGCAGCGCTTTGCACCACCAATTCGACTAATCAAAGCACTGAATTCCACTGCCACTAAGCGCGTTCAATCACATGAAATACGTGTGTTGCCGTTGAGTCGACTATCGAAAGATGCACCAAAAGGCACAACGCAACACAGCGTGCGTTGCTATGCAGCGAGATCAAGATCTGACACCCAAATAGCCACCGAGTTCAGTGAGGATTGCGGCACACAATCCAATCCATTTCCAAGTCGACTTTGGGTCACTATTTTTGCCGGAAACGCAATTTTGCGGCGTGCTTGAAATACACCCAAGGGTGCCTTCTTGCTTGGTCACGCTCGGAAATAGCCTTGTCCCGCTCGGAAATAGCCTTGTCCCGCTCCTGCTGAAGCTCCTGAGTTTTTTTCGCGAGGCAAACTAACCATTCCGCTGAAAGACTTTCCAGTTCCGAGGCAGTTTCCGGCAGATCTTTGTCGGATTCGTTTTCTAGTGGCTGCTTTGTTCTACGCCAGTTTTCAGACAGCCCTTCCGGCAAAAATTCACTTTCAATTTCGTCACAAGCCTTTGAGAATCTATCTAATACCCCAACTGGTATGGGGTGACTCAGCTCAACGTTTTCTCTATCCGGCCTGACCTTTCTCAATATTGCTCTCGTAGTATTACTCTTTCGCCAAGATGCCATATCTTCGGCAGGCGTTGGCAAGAAAAAATTACAACGACGCAATATTTCCAAGTGATCTAGAGAAAGAGCAGTATTAAGCCGATCTGGAATTGCAAAATCTTGAGAGTCGACACCGATCAATTCACAAAAATCAGAGCAAATATCTCCGCCGACCAATTTGCTAGGCAGGTATTCCCGTACAGTTACATTTTCTTTTCCAAAAACCTCGGCCCACCTACGAAGCCGGTGAACTGGATTAAAGTACTCATTCTGCGGGTCTACGCGATCCCAGTTTAGTTTGTCGCGCTTACTGACTTTGACTGCCGTAGAATGCGATGATTTGGCTAAACTCACCGGATCACGAATATAGCAAACAACTTTTACCTCGTAGCCCGTGGCATCAATGCTATCTTTCAACAGCTTAATTTCATTCTCAGAGCCCACTCTGCTGGAGAGATGCTCGCAAGAAATCACTGTGGTTTTATTGACAACTTTTAGATGAGAAGCAAAATCGGAAAGTATAACTTGTCCATCAATTTTCTTATGTTCCGCGATGAATTCCCTTTGTTTGTTCTGGTTCGTCAGAGCTCCGGCCAGCGGGAAATGCCCATTGCCTTGAACAAATGTCAAGTGGCGGTCATTAGGGTAGTGGACTCCAACGTTTTCAAGTTTGTCACAATTATTGCTCATAAAGGCTTGAAGTGATGTTGTACCCGTTTTTTCCCAACCAATATGTACTATCAAACGTTTCAATTTTTGGCCTTTCCGAAGGTCGGAACTTTCATTCACTAATTGTGCACAAGCAACATCACTGAATACACTCTGGAACCCAGGCTTTCAGTGTATCTTACGCCGCTCACATCTCACGGGACATACACAGAACACGTAGCTTTACTCAAGCTATCGTATGTCCGTTGTCGGAGTTTAGGAAATGTTGGGGCGTTTTCGTAACGGAGGCTCTGCTTGGATTTCAGTTTCAGTTTGTACTTCAAGCGGCGTTTCTCTGCTTCTGGCCAATCCTTCGCCCTAAATAAACCTTGGCATGGCCGGTTTGCTTGACCTGGCAGGCTCTATCGGCAACAGGCGGAACAACTTTAGTCCCCGCTGATTGGTTGACTATGTTTCTAGGGATATGAGCAAAAAGGCGATCTGATCAGAACAGGCTTAAGCAATGCGAATCTCATCGTATACCGCCTCCATCTACCAATTGAGGCAATGCAAGACCCCGCTTGGTAGAAACCATAGCAAGATCAATGAGTTGGGAATGGTGGGTGATGAGAGACTCGAACTCCCGACATCTTCGGTGTAAACGAAGCGCTCTATCCCAATCCGCACGTGCAACAAGGTGCTGTTTTCCACTGCCGCCACCAACACCTCATTGAAAGATGTCTTGCGTTGCCAGTAGCTTAACAGTCTCACAGTCGACAAAGCACTGCAATACTGAAAGTGTGCTTTGCCCCAACCTAAACTCTGTAAATCAGTAAGAGTAGCAGCGCGTTTGCAGCGGAGGCGCAGCGGTCGCCGCCTGCCGTGGGGGGTATGGGGGCAACTGGTTACACAGTACGGTTAGATACCCTCCCAAAAAAATGTGTCGTCAATTTTCGTTCGGTCCCAAAGCGGACGTTCGTCTTAAGAAACCCCTTTAGATGAACCGATTTTTGGTCGCGTCGCCGTTTCTATCGGCGTCTCACCGAAGAATTGGCGGTAGGCAACTGATGTCCGGCCAAGGTGACTAAACCCGGCTTCGCCGATGAGTTTTGAAACGACACCTTTCTCATAGGTGCTTTCCAGCAGAAGTGACCTTAGCCGATGTAGCTGTACAATCGACTGGAACTTGCTTGGACCAACACCAAGTTGTTTTTCAAAAGCCAAAAAGAGTGACCGCCTCGATACCCCGAGTTCGCGACACAACTCTTGAACGGTTAGTTTTATGCCCGCCGGGTTTTCTGAAAAATACTCTTCGGCCGCCACAACGGTCTTCCATTGACTATGGCCAGCCTTTTCTGCGGCCATTTGTGGTTCGGCACGGTAAAGAAATTCACCTGCCAAGTTTTCGAGGTTCTCGAAAATGTCACTCAACATCCAAGCATCTGTCACACCCTCGGTAGTTAGTTTGTGGCAAAGCCATTTCTCAATGCAACGGGCATAAGCATTCAGAGCGTCGGATCTGGACAGGCGAATGGGTGCTTTAAACGTTGCCCATCCACGCTTCTCGACCTGCAAACACGGAACTTCCAGCACGTAAATCTGAGTACCAGCCTCGGTCACGTAGTCATACTCTGTTTGTTTTTTCCCTTGCCAGCACACAAGAAACGGATCCTCATAAAGAGTTCCTTGAAATCGAACCGGTTCGCCGTTTGGTAAGACTAAACCTAAGAAGACTGTGTCGCCGTGTTGAACTTCGTGGAAACGAATACGCGAAAGGTATTCCTCGGAATAAAGGCTGAAACCATTGTGTTGGGCCACGCGCCAATTCAACTTTGGCCCCTGTGGAGAGAGAGCGAGCGCTTCGAGTTGGACGTCAGTGTAATCAGGCAGGTGTTCCACCGAACGTATTTTCTCGAACAGTAACATAGCGCCTCAGTTAACCCTTACTGCGACCGGCTCTGGCAGCAGCAAATTGCAATTCAATTAATCATAATAGTTTGCACGATTCGGATAGCCAGTCCTAATCTCAGGTTACACTATCGATCTCGAACACAGAAAACCTGTCAATGTCCTCGGAGTGCCTCATGAAGAAGCTAACACTTTCCATTGCTGCGCTATTGGTATCGTCAACTGCTCTGTACGCGCAGGCCGCCGATCTGGTCTTTACCAATGCTTCCGTCCTTACCATGAATGACGATGCGCCGACGGCGCAGGCCGTTGCGGTCACTGGGAACCAGATAAGCTATGTTGGCGATGTTGCGGGGGCAGAGGCGCTGATCGGAGATAACACCGAGGTTCTGGATTTGGGAGGGGATACCCTTTTGCCTGGGTTTGTGTCAGGTCACGATCACATCGTTGCATCGGGTTGGACTTCGCGCGGTGTCAGTCTGTTTGGAATTGAAACACTTGAAGAGGCATTGGCCGCAGTCAAGGAATATGCCGATGCAAACCCTGACGAGGAATTGATCCTTGGATATGGGTTCAATCAGGTGGCTTATGGCGGGTGGCCCACAAAAGAAGATTTGGATTCGGTCGTTTCTGACCGTCCGGCCTTTATCCTCGACTTCACAATCCACGATATTTGGATGAACTCCAAAGCTTTTGAAGCAGGTCAAGTCAGCCCTGACGAAGAGGATCAGGTGCCTGGTGTTATGTTCTGGCAGCGTGACGCGGAAGGCAACCAAACAGGAATCGGCATTGAGTTCCAGTGGGCTGCGGCATTTCGAAATGCAGGCGCTTGGGATCCAGCAGGTGAAATTCCTGACATCCAGAAAAATCTGTACGATCAGGCCGTTAAAACCGGAATCACAGCGGTACACGTGCCTCTGATGGCTATGCCGACAGTTACCGATCTGTCTCTTGTGAAAGATGACGAAAAACTCGCACTGGCTCACCTACACGAACTTGAGAAGAACGGTGAGCTAACGATCCGCACTTTTGTTGCGACGGGATTCAAGGACCCGACCGCCACTGCTGACGAAATCGTGGAACACACACTCGAATTACGAGAGCAATACGACAGCGACATGCTGCGCATTTGGGGAATCAAGATCCACCCGGAAGGGAACTGGAGTTCGAAAACCGCCTGGATGCTGGACGACTACGCAGACGGGTCTGCGACGCGTGGTGCGGCTGCCATTGAAGGACCCATGATAACCTCGGTCTATCTGCATGCCAATCAGAACGGGCTTCCGGTAGGCACTCACGTCGATGGATCACAAACAGTGCGCAACACGGTGGACGCGATCATGACCGCGCGCGGAGCTGGCTATGACGTTCCGAACAACCTTTTGCACCACTATTTCTGGGTATCTGATCAGGACCATGAGACTGTTATCGAAAACGAAATCATGGTGAACACGACCCCGCTTTTCCACGTTGATTGGGAAGCACAGGACGTAAACGCGTTGGACCTGTTGGGGCGTGCAAAGGTCGAAGCGATATTTGCACGCTATTCCTCGCTAATGGCATTGGGGCACAACGTGTCGATTTCTTCGGATGTGCCATCCGCGCCGATTGACCTGATCGGTCCGCTACTCAATGTTGAGATCGCGATGACTTTGCAGGACCCACTGAATCCGGACAGCAAGCCGTTCCCGTTGTCACGCAAACCGGCCTCATTGGAAGAGTCGCTGAAAGCGGTCACGATCTATCCTGCCGCGCAGCAAGCAATGGAGGACAAGATAGGGTCCATCGAAGTGGGCAAATATGCCGACCTTGTCGTTCTGGATCAGGACATTACTGCAGTCGAACCGCGCGAAATCTCGAACATCAAGGTGTTGGGCACGTTAATGGACGGGCGGTTCACGCATCGTGACGGTATTTGACTTCAGAGGCCGTTTCGGCTGGGGGCGCACAAAACCCCTCGCCGTTTCAGGAAGGAAGCCAGAATTGAAACGACTGATCTGTTGTAAAGCCGCTTTGATAGCGACATCCCTTTTTGCGGCGGCTTATGCGCATGCGGAGGAAGTCGCATTCATTGCGATACTGAACGTTCCGGCTGGAAACGCACAGGCTTTTGATGCTTTGGCCAGAGACATGGTTGAGGCATCTGCCACCGATGACGGTCTTTTGATTTACGAGTTCGCCCGGGTCGGCGAGACTGTATACGGCTACGAACGTTATGTGGATGCGGCTGCCCACGCCCGGCACGAAGCATTGATCGAGCCCTTCATTCCACAGTTGGTTGAGTTGGCGCAGTTCGAGAAGATTGTCACCCTATCGCAGCTTACGGATGACCATCAGGAACTGTTCCGGAGCATTGGGGCAGAGATTGGCCAACCTATTGCCGCTGCAGCGCAAGGGCCATCCAAATGAATGCGCGATGGCAAAGAAGGTTCAGAGAAAATCTAGAGAAAAATCTAAGCGGAACTCTGGAGCAAATGATGAAAGGCCGACTTTGCACTTGTGCTGTCTGCTTCGCTGGGCTGATGAGTGTTCAAGCCAATGACGCTCAAGCTTGTGACGCGGCTTGTCAGGCAGCGCGGAAGGCCGCGAATCCGCTTGCGGATACAAAAGCGCTAATCACCGATAACACAATCGCATTCAGGACCGGGACGAATGACGATGACAGCTACAATTTTCAGCTACAGCCCGTCTATTCAGTCCCACTGACTGACGCCACATTGGTGCTTCGGGGAATTGTGCCGATTCAAGGTGTCCAACCCGGAGCCGTGTTGCCGCCTGGAATTGTCGACCCCTCGGAAGAAGATGATCTGACCTGGGGCATCGGCGATTCAACTGTTCAGGCATTTTATTCACCTACGCCGGGAGAAAGCGGAATCGCACTGGGCTACGGCCTGCAAGTTTCCCTGCCAACGCACACGAATGACGCCTTGCAAGGCGCAGGTTGGGGCGCTGGCCCTGCCTTTGTCATGTTTGGGCAAACCGGTGACCTGTCGTGGGGTGGTGTCATTGCCCATATGTGGGGTGAGAACGATTTCAACGTGACCATCCTTCAACCTATTTTGAACTATGGTTTGGGAGAGGGTTGGTACGTTGGGTACAACAACGTCGTTTCGTACAACTGGAATTCCGCCAGCAATGATGAAGCATGGGCAATTCCATTGGGTTTGACCGCTGGCAAAACGTCGATCATCAATGAGGAAAAAGGCACCGCTATGGATGTCAGTGTGGGATACTACACTCTAGAGCGCAAACCTGACGGCGGGCCGGACAGGCAACTTAAACTGGGTTTGTCGTTCTTTTTTTGATGGGCGCTTTGGAAGCATGATTCAAGAGACTGCTTTCAGTGGCTGGGAACAGCAATCACGCGAGAGTGAACGATCCCATGTATAGTAGAACTTGGCCGGTAACTTTGCTCCGTCGCGACTATGAGGAACAACTGGGGCTATGAAATGAAAAGCAACCTGATCGCTCTGATAATTACTGTTTTTGCGTTCGCACACATTCAAGCTGTTCAGGCAGAAGTTGCCCAGGGGCCGCAAGACCCTGCTGCCCAAACGTCTCCTTCAGGGGCGAAGCGTTTTAACATGTCTGACCGCTTACTTGATTTGGCCATTGGCGAAAGCTCCACAGCGCTAGATGAATCTGTTCAGGAACATGTTGCGGTAAGCTGGAGTGATTTGAAGCCAGCGCTAAAGTCTCTGGAAACGCCATTTGAATCGCTGCCAGATCCGTTGTTGAACGCTATGAGAACGCAAGTTCGTTGGCGAACATCCAGTACCAGTGAGCGCACTGATCCGGATCTAATTAATGAATATAAGGCGGCCAATGGTGTTCTGTCCGCTAATGATGTCGACGTAGAAAAGCTAATTCTGGAGCGCCGAAAAATCATTGCGCAAAACAACTCAGTCGGGCGCGGTCCAAACTTAGAAAAACTGGGTACGACGATCAGGATACCTGGATACATAGTACCACTGACAATCGATGGAGGAGTTGTAACTGAATTCTTGTTTGTCCCGGTTGCAGGATCTTGCGTTCATACACCTTCGCCGCCACCGAACCAGATCATTCATGTTGATTACCCTACGGGCGTCGAGTTCAAATCGATTTTCGACGCATTTTGGATCGAAGGTGAACTGTCAGAAGAACGCAAAATCAGCGATGTTACATTCTACGACGGCGCTACAAACGTGGAATCCATTTATAAACTCAACGCGCATATTGTTGAAGCATTCACCTATTGATCTCGGAGTAGCTCATTCGCCAAAAAACCGAGAGGTTAAGTCGCGCTTCAGACGTTTTACCTCTGTGAATGACAATGCGGTTGGGACACGCTAAACGGCGTAAAGAAGGCTCCTTTTTGAGATGAGTGCAACCATTGCCTTCAGAGTTAGGAGCGGCAACTTTGTCCGCGGAACGGAAGTTCGGCTTAAACTCAGCAAAGGTCCGCTTTGGCTTTTTGGCTGAAAACTCGCTATTTGTATCTGTGCTGCCTGAACCACTTTGGGACCCACCTTATCCAAAGAAGACAGATGCTAGCCAGCACGGGCGAGGCTTACGCCCCGCCCTTTGCTAGGTTGTCCCGCTTCCAAAGAGGTTGAAGGTTGCTATAGTGGCAAAGTTTGATGAGGTGCTCCAGTGACTGGGCAGCCGAGAGAGGGGTGATGTGGTCCACCTCCCATTGACCATACCGATCCCATGTCATGCCGTCTGAGAACCGAGCCTCTATGTACCGCGATAATGTGTCCTTGGAACAGCCGAGAGAATTGGATGGTCTCGCCCGTCCCATAAGCACTTGTCCCGACCGGTTTAGTACCGACCTGAACATACGGTATGATGGATCGGCTGCGCGACACTTCCGATCCCGCTCTACTGTTTTCTCCGCATTGCACTGAACGCACTGGCGATTGCTGACGTAGCGCTCAGCCAAGTGCCCAAACTTGCACGGACGACCCGTCCAGAAACGAGAAAGGCCGCGCAGGGCGGCCTCCTTAAGAGTGAGGAACGTCTGTTCCGATGCTATGTCAAACGGCATTATGCTGCTGCCGCCACCTGACGACCCTCCAACCGGGAAAGCAACTCATTCTGCCTATGCCCTTTGGCACAAACCTTTCCACTATTAACCTCACCGGATAGTAGCCAGTTCAGCAGTAGGTTCCGCATTCTCTGAGATGGCATGTAGAGCGTTACCCGATGCCTTGGCGTGTAGGCGCGCCCCGTACCGTTTAGGCCTCCGACACGTATTGCGGATCGGAACAGCCACTGCACCAGTTCGGTCAACGCATAGGCGTCAGAGAACCTTTGAGCTTCGTTGCTGTCGCGTTTCATGCCAAGGAACGTGAGCAGTTGTGGATTGGGGTTTTGGTCATATAGGTACACCGCTGTGGTGCACCCTATATGGGCATTGGTCCCACGTGTGGTGTTGGGTACGAAGCTAACACCGTCTGTGGTCCACACTGCATCAAAGACCTCTGTGTCCTTGTTGTACACCTCTTCTTTCAAGGCGCGCCCGAACATACGCGTATGCCTTGAGAGCCTACCTGCCTTTGGCTTTTGTCCGGTCTCAGCGTCTTGCCACAGGCGGCGTGCACACGTCAGCATGACCGTTTTGGGGTCTACGCCATACAGTTCTCTTGCCTTGAACTTGCGTAGCTTGTGACCAATCGAGGAGCACTGCGGGTGCGTTTTGATCGTCTTTAGCTGAGCGCAATGTGTCCACTTTTGGTTCTTTAGTTCCGGTATGGGTAATACCGTCAACGCGTTAGCAACATCTTCTCGCCACGCTGCCTCGACTTCTTTATCCAGACGCTGCACATCCAAAGTGAAGGAGCCGGGATGCTCTTTCTGCAGTTTTTGCAGGTACTGCAGCAGCACCGATCCTTCCGAAAGGTACGTGTAAATCGTCACGGACTTGGGCTTGAGCAAGAGTTCTTTGGGAATGGCGAGGACGAACAGCTTCTCGCTTATGCGATACAGTGCACCCGACTTGGCTTTGTCATAGAGGGATCGGTCAAATGTCTTGTTCCCTTTGCGGTATAGTTCATCCCACATTTCCGTTGGAACAATTCGTCCGTCAGGCTCCTCTTTTGCCATGCCAAGGCCTAGGTAAGCTGTGTCAAAGTCAACCTTTCGGACTGTCTGGTCCACCTCGAAGGGGTTTACGACCTCGTCGATGATGAGGTTGTATCCACTAAGTAAGTGATCGACTTCGATGGTTGGTTTGCCGTCGCTGTCGAACTCAGTACATCTCGCAACGCCGGTATTCTGGGTTGCTAAAGTTCCAAGTCGGTAGAAAAGTGCGTGAGTACAAGCAATTGACTTACCCGCTCGGATCAACTTCTCGCAGTGATCGCTTTTGCTACCGCCATTGCAAATAGGCTGTGTGAGGATGAAATCGGAACCTGTGCGGGCACCTTTGATGAACCGTTCCACCTCACTTAGGTACGGGACAACGGCGATATACTTTTCCGACTTTTTGAAGCTGCGGTTGATCTCTGTGGATTTGCCATAGCCACAGGGTTTATCGGCAATAGTGATATGGGGCATGTAAGCCTCCTGTGTGCGGCCCATTGGACCAGTTTGGGGAATGCGCTCTGGTGGATGCCGAGCAAATGGAATTGCCCCATTGGGGCGCTTGGGAGAAAATCCCGGTGAACACGCAATGGCTAAACTAGAGGGATCAATAGCCCTTTTTTCAGTACCTTTGCTTACAGGTCGGCGTGATTTTGTGTTTATCTATATGCACTTATGGAGCACTTGCTCCACTCGCATTGGAGCGAGAAAAGCCCATGCCCATAGCGCGACCCGATCAACAATAAGAAAGCGAAACCTGTTTGCTCACATGACGGAGGGGTTTTGCTCAACTGAGAGGCGGGTGACGCCTGTACGTTCACAAGAGGGAGGGCTAACGCCTGTATGTGCATGAGAGGACGGGCTCGAGCCCTTGCCAAATGTGCGAAGGACAGAAGGACAGCCAAAAGGCATAAGGGCACATTTGTCGCTAGATAGGGGTTAGGGTGGTCCAAGCTGGCGCATTTGGAGACTGCGACCACCCTGCGTTGTATCAAGGCGATCTAATCAAGTCCTACGGCGGCCAGCTTTGCCACGATGTCATCGGTCTGTAGGTGGGTATAACGCATCAACATCCGCAAATCCCTGTGCCCACTGATCATTTGGACCTGTGCTAACGACAACCCGCTTTCCACGAAACGGGACACCGCCTCGTGTCGAAGGTCATGAAATGTCAGGTCAATCACACCCGCTCTTTGCCTGAGACGTTCGAAGGCCAATCGCACAGAGTTACCAGACAGGGGCAAACAACGGTCGTCAGCGCGTGGCAGGTCCATCAATACAGCGACTGCATTTGGGCTGAGTGGAACAGTTCGGGCACGACCGTTTTTTGTTTGGGGCAAGAATACCGTCCGACGTTCAAGGTCTACATGCCGCCATTGCATCGACAACAATTCTCCGCGACGCATCCCGGTCGCCAAAGCCAGTGTTAGAAGCGGCTTCATTAGCGGAGACCGAGATTGGTTCACGGCATTCAACAAAGCCTGCCATTCTCCCTCCTGCAGTCGTCTCTCGCGGCGGTTGTCTATCTTTGGTCGCCGGACAGGTTTGACCGGGTTCCCCTGTGGTAGGTTCTGCCCCCAATCATCACAGGCGACATCAAGGGCGTGCTGCAACCAACCCAGCTCCCTCACCACAGTCGCTGCCTTCATGGATTTAATGCGCTGGTCACGATAGTGGACAAAGTCAGCGGATCGTAGCTTGTTGACTTTCTTGTTGGCTAGCTGGGAGCATTTCCGCAGGAACCCGTTAATTGCATAGCTTTCATTGTCCGCGCACCGTTTCTCACTCGTGACGTCATCTCGGTACTTTCGCAGCACTTCGCCAAGTGTCATCTCGGATGCGCCCACACAGAGGGCTGGGGTTAGCAATCCCCTGTCGGCGCTCAACTCCGTTTCACGAGCCCACTTCGTCGCATCAGCACGCTTATGAAAGGACATAGATCGGGATTGCCCATCCTTCCGCACAGTCGCTTGCCACTTCCCGCTTGGCCGTTTTACGATTGTTGCCATGACCCATATCTCCTGTGTTGGAGACATCTTTTCCGTGTAAGTGCAGCGGAGGCGCAGCGGACACAGTTTCATGCGCAGTACAGCAAAAGGTGCTGGTCGCGTAAGACCTTGATACATTGCAGGGAAAGGATGGTGGGTGATGAGAGACTCGAACTCCCGACATCTTCGGTGTAAACGAAGCGCTCTACCAACTGAGCTAATCACCCGTGACGCTGCATGTAGCCAAGCCTGCGGGCGGGTGCAAGAGGGTCTGAGTGATTTTCTTGAATTCTATTCTTTGGCCAACCCGTGTTGCCTTGCCCGTCTGGATATCTGAACACGGTTTAATCCCGTTCCGTCGCATATCCGGATATGTGCGGCGTGATGATGGTCATGTCCAATGGACGCCTTGACCCTTTTGGACTTTCTGCAACGCAGCGGCATCGATCTCGGTAATTTCTCAAATGCGCTTGCGCGGGGCCTGCGCCCTCCGATATTCCCGAAGGGACTGCAATTTTCCGGTCGGGAGTGTACATGACCTTAACCTTCACCCGCCGTTTCTGGATGGTGGCACTGGTCTTAGGTGTTTTGGCGTTGGCACCGGTCCGAGCCGGGGCCGAGGGTGTTTTGGTTTTTGCAGCGGCGAGTCTGAAGACAGCGCTGGATGAGATTGCTGCAAGCTATGAAACGGAAACGGGGCACCGTGTCACGGTCTCTTACGCGGCCTCGTCGGTGCTAGCGCGCCAAATTCAGCAGGGCGCGCCTGCCGACGTGTTCATCTCGGCGAATCCTGATTGGATGGACATATTGGAGCAGGACGATTTGATCCGGGCAAATTCGCGGGTGGATTTGCTGGGCAATGGGCTGGTTGTGATTGGTGCGACAGGCCGAGCAAGTTGGGGAGAGATCCAACCTGGTCACGACCTAAAGGCCGAATTGAACGGCGGATTTTTGGCGATGGCCTTGGTTGATGCCGTGCCAGCAGGTATCTACGGCAAAGCCGCGTTGCAAGGCCTGAACCAATGGGACGCATTACAGGACCATGTTGCGCAGACCGACAACGTGCGCGCTGCTTTGGCACTTGTGGCGGCAGGGGCTGCACCCTTGGGTATTGTGTATCGATCAGACGCACAGGTGGAAACGCGGGTCAGTGTTTTGGCGACCATTCCCGACGACCTGCATCCTGAGATAATATATCCTGCGGCCGTCACATCATCTGCACAGGGTGGAGCACAAGCCTTTTTGGACCATCTGCGCAGCGCTGCGGCGTTGTCCGTTTTTCAGGAGCAGGGGTTTTCCCTGCCGGGTGGGTGATCCACGTGGACTGGTTGGGCCCTGCCGAAATTGAAGCGTTAAAGCTGTCTTTGCGCGTGTCGTTCTGGGCGACGCTGGCGACGTTGCCGTTTGGGATTTTCGTAGCCTACGCGCTGGCCCGCTGGAGGTTTCCCGGCCGGCAGGTCCTAAATGGTCTGGTGCATTTGCCGTTAATCCTGCCACCTGTTGTTACGGGCTATCTGTTGTTGCTGACCTTTGGAGTTCAGGGACCTCTTGGGCGTGTTCTGGCAGAGTTCGGGATAGTTGTCGCGTTTCGCTGGACCGGGGCGGCGCTGGCTGCAGGGATCATGGCATTCCCCTTAATGGTCCGGGCCATACGGTTGTCGATCGAGGCTGTGGATCCAAAACTAGAGCAAGCCGGGGCCACGCTGGGGGCGTCGCGCCCGATGGTTTTTGTGACCGTGACTTTGCCGATGATCCTTCCTGGGGTCATAGCCGGGGCCATTCTAGCTTTTGCCAAGGCAATGGGCGAATTTGGTGCAACCATCACGTTTGTGTCTAACATTCCGGGCCAGACCCAAACGCTTCCGTCAGCAGTCTATGCATTCTTGCAGGTTCCGGGCGGCGAGTCGGCTGCAACGCGGTTGGTCCTTATCTCAATCGTTATCGCGATGAGCGCCCTTCTTTTGTCAGAATACGTAGGACGGCGCGCTGCCGCACGGGTGGCCGGATCATGAGTCTTTCCGTTCGGGTGCATCATCATTTGTCGGATCTGGATCTGGATGTCAGCTTTGACGCACCGCCCGGAGTGACTGTCTTGTTCGGGCGGTCCGGGTCGGGCAAGACGACCATCGTCAATGCGGTGGCCGGGCTGCTGCGACCTCAGGCGGGTCGCGTTGCGGTCGAGGATTGGGTTCTTTTCGACACGGGTCACGGGCAATGGCTGCCGCCACACCGGCGGCGGTTAGGGTATATCTTTCAGGAAGGGCGGCTATTCCCTCATCTGACCGTACGCCAAAATCTGGCCTACGGTCGCTGGTTTGCCCCCAAAAGGGCGCAGCGGGAAGACCCCGAAAAGGTCATCGAAATGCTGGGCATTGGCCACCTGCTGGATCGCCGACCAGCCGGGTTGTCAGGGGGCGAAAAACAACGCGTGGCCATTGGGCGTGCGCTGCTGGCGAGCCCGCGTCTGATCCTTGCAGATGAACCTCTGGCCGCGTTGGACGAGGCGCGGAAAGCAGAGATTCTGCCGTATTTCGAACGTCTCAGGGATGAGGTATCTGTTCCTATTCTCTATGTAACCCACTCGGCGGCCGAGGTCGCGCGTCTGGCGACCTCGGTTGTTGCACTTCAAGACGGAAAAGCCGTGCGCCATGGGCCCGCTTCCGAGGTTTTAGCCGATCCTTCGGTTGCCCCGGCCGGGGTTCGCGCAGTTGGGGCCGTTTTGGAAGTTCAGGTCGTGCAGCATCACACTGACGGGCTGACAGAGTTGAATGCCAACGGCGCAAGATTGTTCCTGCCACGCATTGCGCATGACGTAGGGGCGCAATTGCGCATCCGCATCCCGGCGCAAGAGGTGATCTTGTCAAACCAAAAGCCCGAGGGATTGTCTGCACTGAACGTGCTCAGCGGTACGGTGGCCTCGATCCGATCGGGCGAGGGGCCTGGCGCAATTGTGTCCGTCACGACCCCTGCAGGTAGTGTTCTGGCGCGCGTCACACGTCGATCAGTGGCGGCATTAAACTTGCAGGTGGGCAGCCCATGTCACGCGATTATTAAGACGGTTGCCCTGGCTCCTCAGGATGTCGGCGGGCGTATCGCGCCGGGCCAGTAATCTCAGGTAAGCGCGCGCGCCTCATGTTCGCGCAGTATCAAACGCGCGGCGCGGCCAAACCCGGTGTGACCCGAAGCTGGCCGGTCTGGAAAGATTGCAGCCAGTTCCCGAAGCGCGTCGGAAGACAGCGTGTAAAGCGCTTCTTCCCCCAGAAACAGGCTTTCAGCTTGCAGCCCTTCTGCATTCAGAATTTCATGACGATCCAACAATATATGCAGGTACTCAATCGCCTCTACCGAGGTATCCACATAAATACCCGGCCAGTCGCATAGATGCTTTGCAGCCACCAGCGCCTCGGCGGCACCGAACAGCAGTTCCACTTTCGGGCCCTTCACCAGAATGCGGTGCTGTTGCGAAACCAGAAGATCCCGACGGGGTGAGTTCGACCCCAGACTTCCTGCTGAAATGCGCACAGGCCGCATCGCAGGCTCGGCGCATAATCGTTCGCGAGGTATCACACTGCTTTCGATCCAGCGAATGGGTTGCAGCCCGTGATCCGCGGTAGCAACCTTGTGACCTACGTCCAGCGTTTCGATGACCTTTGGACCGTCTTCGGTCTCGATCAAAGTCCCGGCTGCAAAGCACACACCTTCGATCCTGATCGTGACTGCAACCGGGTCCGGGTTGTTGGAAAACGGCAGGGTAAAGGGCCCCACTTGTGTGGTGCCAGTAACGCTGATGAAGAAGGTATCGAAAACGACTTCGCCGTTGTCCAAGCTGTCAAAAAAGGTCGGGTCGACCGCATAGGTCCACTCGCCAGTGTTTGGATCAATCGAGGCAGTACCGTTGGCGGGGGGTGTTGCAATCGTCCAGGTCTGGGTCGTTGGTGTGAATGTGCCATTGTCCAGCGTCGGCTGTCCCATCGCCACATTCGGCGGGGATCCGGTCACGTTTCCGGTCAATTCGCCTGTGATTGTTACCGAGACCACTTAACCTTCGCCTTGCTGCAACACCTGTTCAAATTCTCGTTTCCGATACAGGCGCATATGGACCTCGCCCGCCTGATCCCGCGTCCATTCGACGATCCGGTTGCGTGTCATGTCGCTGTCCATCCGGTTTGTTCGCACACGTGGATGTGGGATCTCTTGTTTAAGGATATCAACAATCTGGCTTGTTTGTCCAAACGGGGCCACCAGATCGACGATCCAGAAGGAAGGACCACTGGTAAAATCGGTATCCTTCAGTGGTTTTTCCTGTACCGCATAGCGGTACTCGGCCTCGGGGCTGAGCCCGGCAAAGGTAACAAAGCCACGGGGAAAACCGTCTTGCCGGAAGATATGGTACTGGCCCAGGCGAAATGGAGTTTCGAATGCATAGAGAACCTGTGCCAGATTGCGTTTTTGATGAGTCTTCGTCAGCCCGGCAAGATAGAACATCGCGCCCAGATCGGCATATTTCTCGGGCGGAAAATCAAACCAGTCTTTGGGGAAGCTCTTGCTCAACGGGACAGGCCAACTTTGCAATGTGAACCAAAACCTTAATCACAGTGTACCCTTTTCCAGCGATATGGGTAGAAGAATTTCTTAACCGCGCCCACGCCGTCCTCATCTCGAGGGTGCAGCGCTTTACTCGGGCGCTGACCTGGCTATGTTAATGAGAAGGGAGCATTTTTACGGGATGCTGGATTATGCGTTTTCTTAAGGTTTTTGCCTCAACTGCTCTGGTGTTGGCACCTGCAATTGCCGAGGCTGTCGGTTTTGGCCTGTATGTCCGCCCTCAATTTCGCACAGAGATCACGGCGCTGCCGGATGGGGTTTATGAGGTCAAGGCTGTAGGCTCGTCAGCGCCCGTGAATTACTGGTGCGGTATCGGCGACTATGCGATCCGAACTTTGGGCGTGCCGAACAATCAACGGATCTATATTTATCGTGCTTATGAACCCGGTGTCCGGACAGTTCAGTTTTCTCTGACACCGCCACCCGGCGCGGATACCAAGCCGGGATACTCAATAACGGTTCGAAAGGTCGGTGCCAACATGTCGGCATCGTCGGCACAGAACTACTGTTACGACAACTTCATCATGGACACGTTCTGAGCGTCAGACCCATTTCGCCATCGGCGGCAGGCTCATCAGAACCGCATCCGGGTCATGCCCGGTTTCCAGCCCAAATTTTGTGCCGCGGTCGTAGACCAGGTTGTATTCCGCATACAGACCGCGATGCACGAGTTGGGTGTTCTTGTCCGCGTCTGTGAAACCCTGCAAGCGACGCTTTTCAACCAATGGCAAGAAGGCGGGCAGGAATGCACGACCGATATCCTGGGTCAGGGCAAAATCGGCCTGCCATTCCCCGGTGCAGTAGTCATCCATGAAAATCCCACCCACGCCTCGTGCACGCTTGCGATGAGGAATATAGAAATACTCGTCCGCCCAGTCTTTCAGGCGCGGATAGTGTGCGACGCCGTGCGGGTCCAGATGAGCTTTTTGGGTGGAGTGGAAATGGCGTGTGTCTTCGTCATATTCGATACAGGGGTTCAGGTCCGAGCCCCCACCAAACCACCAGGCGTGCGGCGTCCAGAACATGCGTGTGTTCATGTGCACCGCAGGGACATGGGGATTTTGCATATGGGCCACGAGACTGATCCCCGAAGCCCAGAAGCGGGGATCCTCGGTCATGCCGGGGATACCTTTGCGCGCCGCCATCGCGTGCTGTGCGCGTTCACCCAATGTGCCGAAGACGGTCGAGACATTGACGCCAACTTTCTCGAACACGCGACCGCCATGCATCACAGACATCAGCCCGCCACCTGCATCCGAACCATCCTCAGATTGGCGCTCGGTTTCTTTGACCTCGAACCGACCGGGTTTTGCATCGGAAAACGGTCCAGTGTCGTGGCTGTCTTCAAGGGCTTCGAACGCAGAGACAATATCGTCGCGCAGTTGTCGGAACCAGGCGGAGGCAGTGGATTTTTCTGTATCGAACATGTGTCTTAGTGGGCTGGGGCAGCTACGGGGTCAAGCAATGTACGCCCGCCGTCGATTGTCAGGATCTGACCTGTGATGAAACCGGCTGCGTCGGACGCCAGAAACTGCGCGGTTTCGGTCAGCTCTGTCGCCGAAGCGATACGGGCCAGCGGCGTGTGCTTTTCAATATCGTCCCGGAAGTCCCGGTTTTCCTTGAGTGTCGATTGTAACGAAGCGCTCATGACCGAGCCCAGTGCGATCGAATTGACCCGAATACGGTTCGGAGCAAGCGCGACTGCAAGGGATCGGGTCATCTGATCCAGCGCCGCGGTCGACACGGAATAGGCCATCAGGTCGGGATGCGTCCGGCGGGCTGCGATAGAAGACAAGTTGATGATCGACCCGGCGGGGTTTTCTTCATCCCCGTCCGCCTGTTTGATCATGCGCTTGGAAACCAATTGGCTTAGCCGCAGGGCGGGCATCAGGTTCTGGTTCAGCAGAGTACGCACCGAGTCGTCATCTGGGTCAAGAGGATCAGATGGGATCACCTGCCGCGCGCCGTTGATCAGAATATCCACCTGATCAAAAGCGTCCAGTGTGGCAGAAAGCAGGTTTGCTATGGTCAGCTTTTCGCGCAAATCGCCCGCGAAATAGCGGATATTGCCGTCCTCGGCCTGACCGCCTAACTCATCGATCAGACGCTTTTCGTCCATGTCGGCGAACATGACATTTGCCCCTGCATCAGCGAAATGGCGTCCAATAGCCAGACCGATGCCGTTGGCACCGCCCGTTACGATTGCTGTCTTGCCAGCGATGGAAAAGGACATCCGAATCCTCCTGAATTGGGGGCAGGTTAGCGAGCCTTAGCGCCGAGGGCGAGAGGCCTGAAGCACCTTGAACCGGTTGTCTCCGGCAATTTCAGTGACCTGAGCGAAATGTTCGTTCAGCGTGGTTTCGTAGGGAAGGTGGCGATTGGCGACCATCCACAGAGTTCCGTTGCGGGTCAGATTGCGTGCGGCAGCGACGATAAATCCCTGACCCAGCGCGGGGTCCGCGCTGCGCGAGGTGTGAAACGGGGGGTTCATGACGACGGTGTCGATGGGCTCGGGTGCGGTCCATTTGACTGCATCTGCCCAATAGAACTGTGCTCTTGAATCCAAGATGTTTCTGCGCGCGCAGGTCAGAGCGGCATGATCTGCCTCGACCAGGTGCAATGACTTGACGTCGTCACGTTTGAGGATCTCTGCTGACAAATATCCCCAACCTGCACCAAGGTCGGCGACGCGTGCGCCAAGTTTGGCAGGCAAGACATTTGACAACATGGCCGAAGCCGGATCGACTCCATCTGCCGAAAACACGCCTGGCGCGGTTTGAAAATCACCGACCTTCTGTGTGGCGGGCGCGGCCCAATCCTCAAAAGCAGCTGCGTTGGCCTGAAACCAGAAAATTTTGCCGTGTGCTTTGGACAGGGGGCCTTCGACAGCAATCCGCTTGCGCACATCTTTCAATATGCTGTCCACCCCATCGGTCTTGGCCCCATCGACCACGACAACCCCAGCAGCCCGTGAACACGCCCGCTGGATCATCGCGCGCGCCAGCGCCTTGGCACGTGGCAAAAACACGATGGCATCCTGACAGGGGTTTTTTGCTTCGGGCACTGTGTCAAAACCTTGCGCGGCAAAACAGTCGTGAAAGGGTTTGAACGGTTGCACCACCTGCGCACCGGGGGGAAGCGTCGAAAGGTCATGCTCTGGCACCGGGCAAATCACCGTCAAAGGCTGCGACAGCGACAGGCCGTTTTGCAAAGCAAGTTCCAGACGTGGGGACATGGGCAATTCCGGCAAAAAAAAGAGAAGGGTGCGTCAGGCGAGATGCCTTATTCTTCGCGTTCCATGGTGCATTGCAGCGGGTGTTGGTGCCTGCGGGCAAAGTCCATCACCTGGCCAACTTTGGTCTCAGCAATCTCGTGGCTGAAGACGCCGACAACGGCCACGCCCTTTTTGTGAACGGTCAGCATGATTTCAAACGCCTGAGCGTGGGTCATACCAAAGAAACGCTCTAGCACGTGCACGACAAACTCCATTGGCGTGTAATCGTCGTTCAGCAACAGCACCTTATACAAGGGCGGACGCTTGGTTTTTGGGCGCGTCTGAAGCAGGACAGACGCGTCACCGTCGTCGTCCGGGGTCTCAGACATCATCCAGGTCTTTTCCAGCATCGTGTGCAACTGTCCGATTCAGGCTTGGGGTTTATCTTGGCGCTTATATAACGTGGGGATAGCCGGTGAAAAGAGCAAGCGAACGTAAATCAGATGACGAAGAAACTGACCACAATCGGGTTTGATGCGGATGATACCCTTTGGCACAACGAACGGTTTTTTCAGCTGACACAGGCCCATTTTGCCGAATTGCTGGCTGATCACACCGACCGCGATCACCTGATGGAGCGTCTTCTGGCCGCCGAAAAACGCAACATCAGGCATTATGGATATGGGATAAAGGGGTTTGTTCTGTCGATGATCGAAACCGCCATCGAGGTGACAGAAGACCGTGTTCCGGCCTCGGTCATTCGGCAATTGATCGAAGCCGGGCAAGAGATGCTGGCGCATCCGATCGAGCTGCTGCCTCATGCGCGCGAAGCGGTCGAGAACGTGACTGACGCTTATCGCGTCATTCTCATCACCAAGGGCGATCTAATCGATCAGGAACGGAAATTGGCCCAGTCAGGGCTGGGCGATTTGTTCGACGGGGTCGAGATCGTCTCGGAAAAGACTTCGGATACCTATCGGACGATTTTTGAATCCCACGGGGATGGTCCGGCGTCTGCAATGATGGTTGGCAATTCCATGCGCTCGGATGTGGTGGCTCCGATTCAGGCCGGATGCTGGGGCGTTTACGTGCCCCACGGTCTGGTGTGGGAGGTTGAGTACGCCGAAGCCCCGGTTGAAAGCCCCCGATTCCGCGAGCTGCGCGATTTGGGTGATCTGGCTGATCTGGTGAGCAGCCTGAGGTAATGTTGCCTATTGGCCGCAGTTCTGCAAATTTCGAGCCGCGCGGCGGCAAAGCATTGCCACAATCGCGCATCTGGTGGGCCAGGGCTGGAACGTCATCAACATATAGCCTTGTGCGGGCGCATGACGAAACCGCGAAATGCGCAGCTTTCAGTTTATTTCATGGCCCCTCTGTGTTAGCTTAGTCGGTATCAAAATAATTTTGCTGACCGGGAAAACCCGGCGGCGCGAGGCAGACAGAGGCAAAGATCGTGCAGATTCGGCGGACAGTTCCGGCCCGAACGGGCTTATTCCTTATAGCGATGCTATGTGTGCTGGCGTTTGCGCCACTCAAATCCATCGCGGCACCTTATGCGGCAATGGTAATTGACGCTCGTACCGGAGAGGTTTTGCATTCGCGCAATGCTGACACGCGGTTGCATCCGGCATCGCTGACCAAGATGATGACGCTGTACATCGCGTTTGAAGCGGTGCGAAATGGCGAGATTACACTGGATACGCCTGTACGGATCACCAAGAAGGCTGCGGCCGAGCCGCCTTCCAAGTTGGGTCTACGAACGGGGCAGACGATTGCTTTCCGGTATCTGATCCGCGCGGCAGCGGTGAAATCAGCCAATGACGCGGCAACCGCTATCGGCATCGCCATCAGCGGGTCCGAAGCCGCGTTTGCGCGCCGTATGACACGCACTGCCAAGGCCATGGGCATGAGCCGTACGACTTTCAAGAACGCGCATGGTCTGACCGAGTCGGGGCATTTGTCCACCGCGCGCGACATGACCACGCTGGGACGGCATCTGCTGTACGATTATCCGCAGTATTATAACCTGTTCTCGCGTCAATCGACACATGCAGGGATCAAGACTGTACCGAATACCAACCGTCGCCTGTTGGCCGCGTACAAAGGGGCAGATGGAATCAAAACCGGGTATACACGCGCTGCGGGGTTCAACCTGGTGGCGTCGGCCAAGCGCAAAAATGAACGGATCATCGCAACCGTCTTTGGCGGAAAGTCGGGCGCATCGCGCAATGCCAAAGTTGCCGAGCTGTTGGATTTGGGTTTCCGCCGCGCCCCATCGCGAGCGCCTATCCGCAAGCCGGCGCGCCCGGCTTATGCTGGAAATGCCGGACTGGGCGTACAGGTCGCGGGTGTAAGCGGACCGCCCAAAACAAGTCTGCGCCCAGTTGTACGTCCAAGCGCGACAACGCAGGTTGCAAGTGCCGTTGCGGCGACTGCGGATCAGAACCGCGACCGGATCACAAATGGCATTGCGGCTGCCATCGCCCAAGCGGATATCGCACCGACCAATACGTCTGAACAAACACCGGGCACCCGCCCGACACAGCGCCCGACCGGTCTGGTACTGGCGTCGACCGAAACGGCCAAACAGCCCGAGCCCGAGCAGGAGGTGGTCACCCGACTTTCTTCGTCTGGCGGGCATCTGTGGGGCGTCAATGTGGGGCGTTACACCACACGATATGAGGCCGAGAAGGTGCTGCTGAAAACCGCTTTGTCAGAAATGACGACGCTAGAGGGCACGCTGCGCAAGGTGAACCAAAGCTCGCGCGGCTTCGATGCAACTTTTCAAGGCATGACCCGCGAGCAGGCCGATCTGGCGTGCCGCCGGTTACAGGCCCGCAATGTGACCTGTTTCATGATCGGACCATCATAAGGTTCGGCAAAATACTCTCCTGTTGGGTCTGGGCTGTGGTTTTCCACAGCCCTTTTTTCATGACAGCGCAGTATTAAAGGCGTGTAGGGTTATCGGACGAACTTCGTCACCTCGACGCCGCCGCCGATCAGGCTTTCCCTCACGGAACGGGCGATCTGAACCGCAGTTGGTCCGTCCCCATGCAGACAAATCGTGTCGATGGAGGTCTCTAGCCTCTTACCGCTTTCAGTGATGATAGCGCCTTCGCGGACCATGTTCAGAATGCGTGGACCAGCCACATCAGCGTCGTGGATCACGGCACCGGGCAGGCTGCGGTCCACCAAGGTGCCATCGTCGTTGTAGGCGCGGTCGGCAAAGATCTCGCCCACCCATTTACACCCAAGCTCGCGCACGGCATCTTCCTGTTTTGTCACAGCAAGCACCATGACAATAATGTCGGGGTCCACATCCAAAGCGCCCTGATAGCAGGCCCGCGCCATATCAATATCGACCGAGCACATATTGGCCAGCGCGCCGTGCAGCTTGAGGTGCCGAACTTTGGTGCCGACCGCCTTGGCCATGCCCATTGCTGCGCCCAACTGATACCGCACCAAATTGCGCAACGCATTATGGGGCACTTTCATGTTCCTACGGCCAAAGCCCTGCAGATCGGGAAAGCCGGGATGCGCACCTATGCCCACATTGTTGTCGGTCGCAAGTTGCATTGTCGCCGCCATCACATCCGGGTCGCCTGCATGAAAACCACAGGCGATGTTGGCGGAGGTGATGATTTTCAACAGGCTTTCGTCATCGCCCATCTTCCAGGGGCCAAAACTCTCCCCCATATCGGCATTCAGATCGACGCTGGGCATCGGCAATTCTCCTTAGTCGGTGGCAGAGATCACTCCGCCGATCAATTGGTAGGACAACAGGTCCTGAATGTCGTGCGGGTCACGGATCAGAGGTTCGACCCGTGAGGGCAGGCGCGCAAGTTCTGACAGGAAGGCAGTGTGCAACGCGCTTGCCTCGTCCATGCTGACAAATCTGAAAAGGATTTTACCACCGGCAGGCGTTTGTGCAGCGCGCGGCATATCGCAGGGCAAAACGGTTGCAATACGAGGATAACCCCCGGTGGTCTGGCACTCCGGCAACAGGATGAACGGATCCCCTGTGCCGGTCATTTGAATATCGCCGGGGGTGATCACCTCGGACAAAATGTTCAGCTGACCGGATGCCGCAAACCCGTCTCCGTCGCTATCCACTTGCATCCCCATCCGGTTGGCGCGCGTTCCGCGCCGGAAAGTGGTCGCGGCAAAGCGATCCAATGTCGAGCGATCAAACAGTGTGGTCTGAAAGCTTGCCACCACACGCAGTTCTCCGCCCGCGAACCGTTCATCAGGCGTTAGTTTCAACCCGGTCTGGCCTGCATCTGGTCCGCATGTCAGCCTGTCGCCTTGTTCTAACGCACGACCGATCCGCGCCGTCAAATGTGCCGAGCGCGAACCCAGAAAAACATCGGACTCTATTCCGCCGCCCAGATGAAGATAGCCATAGTTACCCTGTACAGCTGCCCCAATGTTCATTCGTTGCCCGGCAGTCAATTGATGTGACGCATTCCAGGTCACTGGGCTGCCGTCGATGCTGGTTTGCATCCGCGCACCGGTTAGTGCAATGCGCACGTCTTGCGTGACCTCAAACTCACCGCCCATTCCGGCCATTTCGAGCGCTGCGAGGTTCGGGCTCTGCCCCAGTAAAGCAGCCCCTTCATGCAAGGCCAATATATCGGCGGCACCAGAACGCGACAAACCCTGGTCCAGATACCCGGTACGCCCCTGATCCTGGATTGTACATGAAGGGCCGATCCGATGGACGATCAGACTCATGGTGCGATCTCCTCACAGATGGCACCACCGGTACCGTCTGTATTGGTGGCGCGGATATGCTCCAACTTTTCACGGGATACTGGCGTGAACAGCAATTCGTCACCGGGGCTCAACGGGAATGTATCGGACCTCTCCGGGCGAAAGCATCTAAAGGCGGTTTGTCCGACATGCCGCCATCCGGTTGGTGTTGGGCCGGAAAACAAGACGAATTGCGAGATCGCCAGAACCAACGCGCCCTCTGGCACCATCGGGGTCAGGTTTTGCAGTCGGGGAATATTGAACTCGGGCCCCAGTGGCCCAAGGTAGGGCTGTCCGGGCGCAAACCCTATGGTCAAAACCCTCACCCGCGACTGTCCAAGGCGTCGTATTGCCTCTTCCGGCGTTAAGCCAGCGGCAGCGGCAGCGTCGTCCAGCTGTGGCGCCAGATCGGTTCCGTAGACTGTTGGAACGCGCCACAGCTTGCGACCTGTTGGAAGGGGTGTGTTGTACCAGTCCTTTTGGTCCAGAAGATACTGGAGTCTTTCAAGCATTTGCTGATGAGAAATGAGCTGTGTGTCGAAACGCACAAAGGTCGAGCCCAAAGACGCCGAAGACTCTGTGACTTCATCCCATTGCAGACCGTCTACTTCGGACCGGAATGCCAGCGCTGCACAATTTGCCTTCTCTGACATGATATCCGCAAATGTGACGAGCGCTCCGTCAAACCCAACGGTTCTGACCAAAGGAAACTGAACGTGACGGGCCATACTGATCCTGCGTGTGACAACAAAGTACGGGAACCAGACCCCATCCAAAGGAGATGTGCAAGACAGGTCTTGAGGGGTTTGGCGGTAGACGAACGAGGTTTGGGTAAGGTCAAAAGATCAGGGTTAGTTTGGCTGTTCTTCGATTCTCACTCGTCAGTTGGCTCGGGATTTGGTGAAATCCTCGAGTCGGATCGTGGGCTCGAGTCGCTCCGACTTGTGCCTGCGCTCTGTTGGCGCTCTAGATGTAGTGGCGGTGTGGTTTGGCCGAGACTTTCGAAGAAAGGGTTTGTTAACGTGTATAGCTTTTCAGCTCTGATTTAGCGGTATGTTGATTGCTTTAAGTATTTGAATTTAAATAATTTTAAGGCGTGACTCAAAAAACTTTTGATTTTTTGTTTTTTTGGGTTGCGGGTTTTGGGAGTAAACCTTAG
>NZ_WVRF01000026.1:0-30645 GCF_013110775.1 Ruegeria sp. HKCCD7296 | reverse complement strand
CTGATCCTCCTAAGCCAATCAAACGCTCGTGTTCCAAATCATTCGATGACGGACATTGTATCGGCGACTTTGGAGCCAGTCGGTTGCACAGCGAAAGCGCGGCTTGGACGATGAGAGAATAGCAGCTCGTTAATGGCTGCTTTTTGGTAAATCACACTGCATAGCTGCGTTCGTATCTGCGATCTGGCTGGCGCGTTGTAGCGAAGTTCGCAGTATCAGCCTCAGGCTGCTTTGTCCGAAAGTAGAAGTTTAAAAGATCATCTTTTCTGACCTTAGGTAGCCGGTGGACGTTGATGCTGGTATTCAGAGCATCAGGTCGTCCTATGAGGTAATAAATGCAGCGATCACTGGCGTTAGTCTCAACCATCATCCTATCAATTTCCACGACGGCAGCCAGTGCGACGGAAGACATCAGACTTGTTGTGCAAATCACAGTTGATGGGCTGCGCGGAGACTTGATTTCTCGTTATGAGGCCTCCTTCGGCGAAGCCGGTTTTAAAAGACTTATGGAAAGCGGAGTCTGGTATACCGACGCTCATCATCGTCACGCCAACACCGAAACCATTGTTGGTCACGCGACCCTCGCGACAGGAGCCCATCCCTCTGAACATGGAATGATAGGCAATGCCTGGTTCAACAGGGCTGAAGAGCGATTGGGTTATAATATTGAAGATCCGGACTACCCGATGTTGCCAGTTCCTGGCTTCGGCGGAAACGTTGATCAAGTCGATCCGACACAAGCCGCTGCTGCGACTTCGGGCCGTTCTCCCGTTAACTTGTTGGCGACGACGTTTGGAGACGAGTTGGTGAAAGCAAATGCGGGCCGATCTAAGGTTTTTTCCGTATCTGGTAAAGACCGTTCGGCGGTTGCAATGGCGGGACATTCTGGAAAGGCTTTTTGGCTGTCGGCGGCCACAGGAGCCTTTGAAACAAGTGAATTTTACTACGATGCGTATCCTGATTGGGTTCTCGATTGGAATTCAAAACGCCCCGCTGACGCGAAGATCGAAAGTGAGTGGTGGCCCGAGTGTTCAGACGCGCCTTACCTCATGGAAAGAAAGGAACGCTCCTTTGTAACCAACCTTGGCACGTTCGGTCGCACCTTCCCCCATTTCTATGGGACTCCGGACGACGGGCTCTATTACACGCAGGTTTTATTGTCGCCGCATGGGGACCGGATCACGGCCGACTTCGCGAAAACCGTGGTCAAAGAGGAAGGGCTCGGTGATGACGAATGGCCCGACTACCTAAGCGTCAGTTTTTCAGGTGTAGACGCAACCAACCATTTCTTCGGACCATCTAGCCTAGAAAATGAAGAAATGGTGCGTTGTTTGGATGAGACATTGGCAGATTTCTTTGAGTTTATGGATCGAGAGGTTGGGCGTGCGAATGTGCTTTACGTGCTTTCTGCCGATCATGGGATGCCGGAAGCGCCAGAAGAGATGGCCGAAGCCGGGCTTTCGACACTCCGAAACTCCACCGAAGCATTGATGATGGATGTGAACTCGGTGATCGCCGATGAGTTCGGAGTGGAATCCGCAATACAATTCTTTTTTCGTCCTTACGTTTATCTGGACAACGTCGCGATTGAAGCATCGGGCACCGACCGGCGCGTAATCGAAAAACGTATCGCCGAAAAACTGATGGCTGCATCTGGCATTGAACTTGCAATGCCAACCGAACCGCTTGCTGAACAGCGAGGGCATACCCTTGAGGAGCAGATCCGGCGAAATTATCACCCAACGCGCTCCGGCGACATTTATGTTGTGCAAACGCCTTATTCTTTTCTCTTTGAGGATGGTCCAATTGCCGTGATGCACGGATCGCCTTGGCGCTATGACACGCATGTTCCAATCATCTTTGCTGGTCCAGGCATCAAGCCGACTCGCGTAAGCCGCCCTGTCTCCACGGTGGACGTGGCCGTCACTCTAAGCACTATTTTAGGTATCAGCCAACCTAGCAGTGCTTCGGGTGAAACATTGAGCGAGACTGGTGTCACAGATCCATAAGTGGTCTTGTTTTTTTCGGATACCGGTCTGTTAAGCGTGTCGCTATGGTTGACTGTGATCTTTGGCCTAGGCTCCCGAGTTTGGCGAGATTTGGAGAACGACCTCAGCGAACGTCAGGTTTGTCCGCAAAGCGGTCTTTCGCAGAAACTGTGCGAACGTTTGCATCGAGCCCAAAGCTACCGCTCAAAATCGCCGTAATCTTTTTCTCCTGAAGCCCATTCGGCCTTTGAACCAAAGGTAAATTCTTAGCAGTTAGTATTCAGAAAATGGGTCTTGTCAGACGAACTTTGGTTGAGCGGGGCAGGGGTGTTGCGTAGTTTTTGCCCATGACCAATCCGGCCTCTTTCAAGTACTTCAAAACCAGACCAGAGATCATCCGCCGTGCGGTGATGCTGTACATCCGTTTCCCTCTCTCGCTTCGGAATGTTGAAGACCTGCTGCACGCACGAGGCATCGACGTGAGCCACGAAACTGTCCGATATTGGTGGAACAGGTTTGGCCCGATGTTTACTGCTGAGATCAGACGAAAGCGTGTTCAGCAGCAGCACGCATTCTCGAAATGGAAGTGGCACGTGGACGAGGTTTTCGTGAGGGTAAATGGCAAGCGGAATTATCTTTGGCGGGCTGTTGATCACGAAGGCGAGGTGCTGGAAGCCGTTGTTACCAAACGCCGAAACAAGCAGGCAGCATTGAAATTCCTCAAGAAATTGATGAAGCGACACGGAAAAGCGGAAAATGTCGTCGCGGATCGCTTCGCCTCATACAGAGCCGCGCTCAGAGAACTGGGTGCATTCGAAAAACAGCAAACGGGCAGGTGGCTCAACAACCGCGTCGAGAACTCGCACCTGCCGTTTCGACGACGCGAACGCGCGATGCAGCGTTTCAGGCGCATGCGAAGTTTGCAGAAGTTCGCCGCCGTCCATTCCTCCATCTACAACCACTTCAACCAGGAAAGATCGCTAGCCAGCCGAGACACCTTCAAGCTGACTCGCGCCGCCGCTCTTAGCGAGTGGCGTCAACTTTGTTCCGGATAGGTTCGCGGTTTCCGCGGCAAACTGAGACTGGTTCGAATTCGTCTGACAGCACCGCATTGAGCCCAACCTGCTCGTTCGTCAGGTTGCAGCGAATGGCCGATTCTAGTCGCCGTCGACACCCGCAGACCGCATCGACAGGATTTGTGAACGGCTACGCCAATCATGACGAGGAGCACGCCGAGGACATCCACAGCGCTCGGAACCTGACGCAAGACCGTCGCGACGATGATCGTAGCGGTCGCTGGCAGATGAGCCATAAGGAACGCGAAGCTGGCACGTGGCAAGCGGGCCATCGCGAGCTGATCGCAGACATAGGAGATTAACGAGGAAAAGATGCCGACGCCGATCCCGGTCAGTACCAGCGAGGGCGCACCAAAATCGTCGAGGGCTTGCGGGAAACCTATGGGCATCACAAATATAAAGGCCGCTGTCGAGACAGCGCCAAGGCGCTCCACACCGCCCGACGCGCCACCTTCGGAAATCTTGTGGCCGAAGATGATGTAGAGAACGAAAAGCGAGCTGTTCAGCACCGCCCAGAACAGGCCAAGAAGATCAGAAATGAGATCAGGTCCATCTGCTGCCAGTAGCGACGGCACGTCAATCAGGAGGGCTACGCCGATGATTGCGAAGGCAAAGGCAAGATAGTTGCGCCCAGTACGTACGCCCAAAAGAGCAATAACGATGGTACTGACGAATTCGATGGCTGCAACGAGCGCAATCGGCAGCCGGTCGAAGCCCATCTTTCTTCCCAAGCCTGGGAAGAGGTCAGAGAAATCCGCAAAAAACGACCTTTGTGAACTTTCCAGGTTCGGTCAATTACATGCTTCATCTGGAGCATTTTTTTGACGGAGTCACATTCGCTAGGCTGGGCGAGCAAGAAAACGACTGGCGAAAGCGTAGACACAAATTACTTGAGAGAACGCGGGACAAATCGCCTGCGACTGCCACTCTGGCGGGGTGAGTAACACTCAATTCAACATCTCCCCAATTTGGCCGACTCTCAACGTTCCGCCTACAGCAACCTCAACATAGACACCCATGTCCGTATGACCCATCAACTTCCGAATTAGATAGGGTATCTTCAGGTCCCGCTTAGCCGTTTCCGGGTTCACTTCAGTGGCTGCACACCTTTTCGTACGTGAGAGTATCTTTAACTCAACATCGCCAAATCTAAAAACTGATCCAGCTTCATCCAACTCAGAAAACGGGGGTAAACCGTCCATCTCGATATTCGCCCGGAAGCGCGCTGGGTGGACTTCCGCGTTCAGTTTTTCACCTAACTTTTCCACAGACGCCAGATTTAGAACGGATATCGCGTTCATCATTTTAGGTGACACGACAGATACATCTGTAAACCGATGCGGAGCGGACGAAACGAAATTTGGTGGTTCGGGGTCTTTTAGGTCGATCTCCGAAGACAGGAAACTCACCGCATTCATCCGATCTTCTGGTGCTTGCATATTAAAGCTGCGTGTTTTGCCGCTCGCTTTGATCTCAAGATATTGGGTCTCAACATTAAAATTTGTCTTAACGCCTGCAAGCGCAGCTTCATTCAACAAAACAACAAAGCGATCTTTCGGGAGCGGCTGCGGGTTATGTACGTCGAAACCGGAGTTGTATCGAGCAAATCCGAACAGACGGTCACCTGGAATGCCATCTCCTGAACGCAGCGTTACAGTTTGCATGGGCTCGGCGCTCAAGCCTTTTATTGGGTAGCGGTTCAATCTTACGATAGAGAGAGTTTTCATACGTTTGCACCTGACCAAACGAGTTATGCACGATCCCGAGTGGTGCGTGCTTTTTGAAGCTATCTCCAATTCTCCTAGGTATCGACTAAATAATCTGTGAGTGCTTCAGCAGCGGGTTCGCTAAACGTGTTGGAACCATGATGGCCGCCAAAGTGGGCCGCGCCAATTTTTTGTCGATATGGCAATTTAAAACCTTACTGCCGAAAATAGATGCACATCAAAGAAAACAAACAATTTCTATTAAAATCATAGGTTAAGACAACAAGTTCAACGAACTTCCCTGCTCATCTGAGGTACGAACCTCAAATATTTCTGGACATGAGGTGCGTACCTCAAATAGCCTTGGAAGTATGCCGCGATTCGCACATCCTCGATTGACGGCGCAAAAAGGGAGGAATGGATGACTTACACAAAACTGGCTTCGGCCAGCGCAATAGTCCTTGCCGCTACTACTCTTTCTACCAAGGCAAATGCTGAAGATCTGACGCTATGTTGGGCTGCATGGGATCCGGCCAACGCGCTTGTCGAACTATCCAAGGAATTCGAAGCAGAATCCGGCCACACGATGAACTTCGAATTTGTTCCGTGGCCAAATTTTGCGGACCGTATGCTGAACGAGCTGAACTCTGGGGGTAAGCTCTGCGACCTACTGATCGGTGACAGCCAATGGATCGGCGGCGGCGCTGAGAATGGTCATTACGTCCAGCTGAACGACTTCTTCGATGCTGAAGGCATCAGCATGGACGATTTCGCACCGGCCACTGTTTACGCTTACTCGACCTGGCCCAAAGGTACACCAAACTACTACGCGCTGCCTGCGATGGGCGATGCAAACGGCTGGTTCTATCGCAAGGACTGGTTCGAAAATCCCGAAATCCAAGCTGCATACAAGGAGGCGACTGGTCAGGACCTACGTGAACCTCAGTCTCAGAAAGAGTTGTTGCAGATCGCCCAGTTCTTTCAGGGTCGTGAAATCGACGGCAAGACTGTCTACGGTGCAGCAATCTTTACCGAACGCGGCTCGGAAGGGATCACCATGGGTGTGACCGGAGCGCTGTATCCATGGGGTTTCAAATACGAAAACACCCCGGGCTCATATGACATGGAAGGTGCTGTAAACTCACCGGAAGCTGTTGAAGCTCTAGAATTTTACAAGGAATTCTACAAAACGGCGACACCTCCGGGATATACCAACTCTTACATGGGTGAGAGCCTGGATGCCTTTAAGTCCGGTCAGGTCGCCATGGCGATGAACTGGTTTGCGTTCTTCCCAGGTCTCTATGCCGACCCCAATACCGGCGGTGACAAGATCGACTTCTTTGTAAACCCGCCACAAAATCAGGCAGGTTCAACGCTTGGCGGACAAGGCATTTCTGTTGTCAGCTACTCTGACAAACAGGACGCCGCCCTTGAATACATCAAGTGGTTCGCACAGCCAGAAGTGCAGGCCAAATGGTGGGAGCTAGGCGGCTATTCGGCACATAACTCCGTGCTGCAAGATCCTGGTTTCGTGGACAGCCAACCGTTTGCCGGTGACTTCCTTGAAGCAATGGCTGGAGTTCAGGATTTCTGGCAAGAGCCTGCCTACGCGGAACTCCTGCTGGCCATGCAGAAACGCATCCACGACTACGTGGTTGCTGATCAAGGTACAGCTCAAGAAGCGCTTGATCTTCTGATTGAAGATTGGACGGAAGTCTTCGAAGACGAAGGCAAGCTGTAGTCCGGACAAAGGCAGGAGCGGGTGCTATCCCGCTCCACCTTCACCCGTGAGTCCTAAACCAACAAGAACTGGCAAAGAGATGTCTGACAGGACCGTAGATCGCGTTGCGCAGGCAACGCCCGAGCGAGTTGCGCGAAAAATACGAGGTTTATCCGATCGCGCGATCGCCTGGATATTCATCTCCCCAACGATATTCCTATTGCTGGCGATCAACATCTTTCCGTTGATCTGGACCATCCAACTGAGCTTTACCAACTACAAGGCCAACCGGATCGGGCGCGAAGTCAAAGATGTCGGGCTCAGGAATTACGAGCGTATTCTGACAGACTCGGACACCTGGCTAAATATGCAGGCGACGGCGCACTTCCTGTTCTGGACGATTTTTTTCCAGGTCTTGATCGGGTTTACTCTGGCCTGGTTGCTCAACAAGAAATTCAAGGGCAACGATCTTTGGACAACGATCATCGTGCTGCCGATGATGCTGTCTCCTGCAGTCGTCGGGAACTTCTGGAAGTTCCTGTATCAACCTCAAATCGGGCTGTTTAACTACATCGTGTCCTGGTTTACAGGCAAAGACCCATCGAGCTTTGAAATGCTCGGATCCGTCAATCTGGCCCCTTGGGCGATCGTGATTGTCGACACCTGGATGTGGACCCCCTTCGTGATGCTAATCTGTCTGGCCGGGCTGCGCAGCATTCCCGATTACATCTACGAGGCGGCTGAGATCGACAGGGCCAGCAAGCTGCGGCAGTTCTTCACAATCACCATTCCGATGGTGCTACCGTTCCTGATGCTCGCGGTGCTGTTTCGAGGAATCGAGAACTTCAAGATGTTCGATCTGGTGGTTCAGCTAACCGGCGGGGGGCCGGGGTCTGTTACGGAACTCACTTCGATCAACCTGAAACGCGAAGCCTTTGAGAAGTGGCGTACGGGCTATGCGTCAGCCTATGCGATTATCCTTTTCGTCACCGTGTTCGGCCTTGCGTCGATCTACGTCAAAGCCCTGAACAAGGTGAAACAGAGATGAGCAGTTTTTCCGTCACTGAACCTTCAAACCGGTCCAAGTGGATCGCAGGCTTTCTGGTCATCGGCTATGCGATGATTACGATGATCCCACTGGTATGGATCTTGCTGACGGGTTTCAAATCTCCGGCCGATGCGATCAGCTACCCGCCCAAAGTGGTCTTTGACCCAACGCTTGAAGGGTATGTAAATCTATTCACCACGCGCACGCGGCAGACGCAGGAGTTTTTGGAAGCGAACCCGCCGCAGAACTGGACCGATGAAATCGTCCGCCAGTACGACATGGTGATTGTAGGACCATCGAAGTTCGGCGAGCGCTTTATGAATTCGGTTATCATCGGATTTGGCTCGACGTTCTTGAGTATCTTCCTAGGCACTCTGGCCGCCTATGCATTCAGCAGGTTCAAGGTCCCACTCAAGGACGACCTTCTGTTCTTCATCCTGAGTACAAGGATGATGCCACCAGTTGCTGTCGCAATCCCAATCTTCCTGATGTTCAGAAACCTTGGATTAAGCGACACGCATCTTGGAATGATCCTGCTATATACGGGTGTAAATATTTCCTTGGCGGTCTGGTTGCTAAAAGGCTTCATTGACGAAATCCCAAGAGAGTACGAAGAAGCCGCGCTCATAGATGGCTACACACGGTTTCAGGCGTTTTACAAAGTGGTGCTGCCGCAAGCCGCGACCGGCATAGCCTCAACAGCTATCTTTTGCTTGATCTTCGCCTGGAATGAGTACGCGTTTGCCGTGCTGCTGACATCCGCGAACGCGCAGACTGCACCACCGTTCATCCCAACCATTATCGGTATTGGCGGCCTGGATTGGCCTGCTGTGGCGGCAGGTGCCACGATCTTCCTGATCCCTGTCATGATATTCACCATCCTGATGCGCAAACACTTGCTGCGTGGGATCACATTCGGAGCCGTACGCAAATGAGCGGGTTTCTTAACGGATTGTTGCGATTTCGCCGCGGCCCATGGGAGATGGTCGCAACCATCCTTATTGCGCTGGGTGTCTTTATGCTGATGCAGCCCTTTGTCCTTTGGGCCTTCACCTACTCTTTCATCGTCACGCTGATCGGAACCGTCATGTTCATCATCGTCAGCCATTTCCCGGAGTAGAAATGGCCCAGATCGTAGTCAAAAACGTAAAGAAGATGTTCGGCGATTTCACGGCTGTTCGCGAAAGCTCGTTCACGATTGAGGACGGTGAGTTTTTCATGTTGCTAGGGCCCTCTGGCTGCGGAAAAACGACGACACTGCGGATGATCGCAGGCTTGGAACTTCCAACGTCAGGTGAAATCTACCTGGACGGTGAGGAGATCAGCCAGCGGCCCCCATCAGAGCGAGACATTGCATTCGTGTTCCAGATGTTTGCGCTGTATCCTCACATGAACGTGCGCAAAAATATCAGCTACCCCCTGATATCGCAGGGCATGCCGCGTGCTGCGGTCAAAGCCAAAGTAGAGGAAGTCGCGGGAATTCTGGGGATCAACGACATTCTCGATAGCCCCGTAGGTGGACTGTCAGGTGGCGACAGGCAGCGCGTGGCGCTGGGCCGCGCGATCGTTCGCGAACCCAAAGCGTTCATGATGGACGAACCGCTGGGCGCCTTGGATGCCGAGTTTCGGGAGCATATGGCCGAAGAATTGCGCGCGCTTCATGATCGCATGGGCGCAACCACTGTTTACGTCACACACGATCAGTTAGAAGCCATGCAAATGGGCGACAAGATCGTTGTGATGAACAACGCTGTGATCGAGCAATTCGGTACACCCCAGGAAATCTACGACAAACCAGCGACGATGTTCGTTGCGGATTTTATCGGGTCTCCTTCGATGAATTTCCTGCCGTTTGAGGGAAAGGTCGAGCCTGGTTCGGAAATGGTTCGGCTGAATGGCCATGACGAAGCCGTGCCGAGGTTGATGGAAGGGGCGGAAGGTGACTTGGTTTTTGGCGTTCGCCCCGAGCATGTTTTTCTGTCGGATGGGAGCGAATACCGGGCCAGAGTCCTGGCAGCAGAATACCTGGGGACCACCCAAATCGTTACACTGCAAAGCCCGAACGGTGAACTGAAAGCGCGAATTGATGCACGCGAGGTCGTCAGTCCCGGTGAGACCGTTGGATTGGAGTTCCGCTCACCTGCTGTAACCCTTTTTGAAAGATCCACCGGACGCGCGTTGAGGTCCGCTCTGAACGACGAGGTACTGAGCAATGGCTGAAGTCGTTTTGGAGAATATCTCGAAGTCATTTGGCAACGTCAAAGCGGTGGACGGTATTTCGATGACGATCCCCAACGGTGCCTTTGTGGTGTTGTTGGGTCCGACTGGCGCTGGAAAAACAACGACGCTGAGATTGATATCCGGGCTTGAGAAACTGGACTCTGGATCAGTACGCATTGCCGGGCGTGACGTCGGTATAGATACACCTGCCCAGCGCGATGTGGCGATGGTCTTCCAGCAATACTCGCTGTACCCGCATATGACGGTGCGCGAGAACCTGTCTTTCCCTTTGCGGTCGCCGATCCTGAAGACACCAGAGGATGAGATCACGAGGAAGGTTAACGAAGTCGCTGAGATCCTGCAAATTCCGCACAAGCTGGACAACAAAGCCACTGAACTGTCCGGCGGTGAAATGCAGCGCGTTTCAATCGGACGTGCGCTTGTGCGTGACCCACAGATTTTCCTGATGGATGAACCGCTCAGCTCTTTGGACGCCAAGCTTCGGGCGGATTTGCGGGTCGAGCTTAAAAGGATTCAGGCCGATCTGGGGTCGACCTTACTGTACGTGACGCATGATCAGGTCGAAGCCATGACAATGGCGACACATATCGGCGTTTTGGAAAACGGCAGGCTGGTTCAATACGGAACACCCCGGGACATCTATGAAAACCCGGGCAGTGTTTACGTCGCCAGCCGGTTGGGACTGCCACGGATCAACATCCTGCCGTCCGAGTTGTTCGGAGGCGATCACAAAGGCCCGCAGATCGGCCTGCGCCCGGAAAACATCATCGAAGGCGAAGGCAGCGAGGCGCGCGTGATACGCGCCGAGCATCTGGGAGACCAAACACGGCTGCATTTGGATCTGAATGGTCACCCGGTGGTGACCCTGATCGATGTCCATCAGGACTACCCATCTGGAAAGATTATAAAAATCCGCCCCCACAACCCGTTGTATTTTGACGCGTCCGGCGCGCGTGTGAATTAAGGAGCAAAAGCATGGCCCAGTTCCTCAACACAAAAGAAACCCTGGTAACCGAGGCGATAGACGGCCTTCTGACCTCCTCCGGAGGACAACTTATCCGGTTGGACGGCTACCCGCACATCAAGGTTGTCTTGAGGTCAGATTGGGACAAGTCGAAAGTCGCTTTGGTGTCCGGCGGAGGGTCTGGTCACGAACCCGCCCATGCGGGCTTTGTTGGCGCCGGTATGCTGACAGCTGCAGTATGTGGGGAAGTGTTTGCGTCCCCGTCAGTCGAAGCGGTTCTGGCAGGTATTCTTGCGGTCACAGGTGAGGCAGGGTGCCTGCTTATCGTCAAGAATTACACTGGAGATCGATTGAATTTTGGACTGGCAGCGGAACGCGCCCGCGCATTGGGCCGCAAGGTTGAAATGGTCGTTGTCGATGATGACATCGCCCTACCCGACCTTCCGCAACCACGTGGCGTGGCGGGTACGTTGTTCGTTCACAAAATAGCCGGAGCGCTTGCTGAAAGCGGTGCTGACCTAGATACCGTTACCACCGCAGCAAGAAACACCATAGCAAAGGTTGTCAGCATCGGAATGAGCTTGGACACCTGTACCGTTCCGGGTTCTCCAAAAGAAGACCGGATTGCCCCTGGCAAAGCAGAGCTTGGATTGGGCATCCATGGCGAACCTGGTGTACAGCAAGTCGAGTTCTCAAATGCCGTATCGGCTATGTCCACAGTAGTGGAGAAGCTGAAGCAAAGGGTGGGCACCGGGGACTGTGTGGCGTTGGTCAACAACCTAGGCTCTACAACTCCGCTGGAAATGGCTGTCCTCACACATGCCTTGTTCGAGACTGGTATTGCCCATCATATAATTGGCCCGGCACCAATGATGACATCGCTGGATATGCACGGGTTTTCGGTTTCCATTCTGCCTGTAGATCAGGACGATTTGTCAGCCCTTGAAGCACCCGTTGATCTGGCCGCGTGGCCCGGGGTGAATTCCATCGACCCGATCAAAGTTGCACCATTGCCTGATGGCCTGACTCCGATCGATCCAATCCCCTCGCACAATCCCACCACAAGGGAAACGATCACCCGGCTGTCTGAATTGCTCATCAACGCAGAGAAGAATCTAAACGAGCTAGACGCGAAATCTGGGGATGGCGATACAGGAAGCACATTGGCGACTGCAGCAAGAGCATTGCAAGGAAGTCTTGACCGCATGCCGCTTGCCGATTTGACACAACTGTTTCCGGCGTTGGGCAATGAGTTAAGCCAGACAATGGGTGGTTCTTCCGGCGTGATACTTGCAATTTTCTTCAACGCAGCTGGAGATGCCTGTGCGAGCGGGGCTTCGGTATCGAAGTCTCTGGTTGAAGGTCTGAATCGCGTCAGCCAGGTTGGGGGCGCCAAGGTCGGTGACAGGACAATGATTGACGCTCTGGCACCGGCGCTTGCGGCACTGCCATCTGGTCTGACGCATGCGGCCGAGGCTGCCCGCGAAGGCGCGAACAACACCGCGAATATTCGTCGTGCGAAGGCAGGCCGCGCGGCCTATGTTCCCGAAGAAAACCTTGTTGGACATAACGATCCCGGCGCTGAGGCTGTTGCTTTGTTGTTTGAAGGCTTAGCGCGGGAGATTGAGGGCTGAAGAACACGTGGAAGACCAAAAACAAAGATTAGAATTGGTGAAAAAGCCAACCGTTAATGACATCGCGCGCGTTGCGGGTGTTAGCCTAGCGACTGTTGACCGGGTCTTGAACAGACGTCCCGGCGTTCGGGCCGTAACCGTACAGAAAGTGCAAAAGGCAATTGATGAGCTGGGATATGTTCGCGATACCGCTGCGGCCAACCTTGCACGAAACCGAGTTTACAACTTCCTCTTTGTTCTGCCGGACACGGACAACGAGTTTGTAGAGGCAATCAGCAGCCAGATCGCAGATCAATCCCCTGACCAATTTATCGAGCGGACCCGCATTGCGATAAAGAAGGTCGCGCCGTTCGAGCCGCAAGATATCGTCAACATTCTGGATGCTGTCGACAGTTTGGATGTAGACGGAGTCGCAGTTTTCGGACCCGAAACGCCTTCTGTCCGGGATGCCGTAAAAAGGCTCAGGGACAAAGGCGTTCCGGTGGTCGCCTTGGTGTCTGACTTGCCCAGTTCTGAGCGAGACCACTTTGTGGGAATTGATAACGTTTCGGCAGGACGAACCGCCGCTCAGCTGATGGGTAGATTTGTCCATCGCGAAGGCAAGGTCTTGGTTCTCACAGGATCCCGATTGGCGCGTGACCATCTCGAGCGTCGCCAAGGCTTTGACCTTGTTGTGGCTGAGGAATTTCCGCACCTCCAAGTCGTAGCGTCTGTCGAGGGCCGGGATGACCCGGATCTGATTTACAAGATGATGCCCGAAATCTTTGAAACCTATCCGGATCTGGTCGGAATATACTCGTCAGCAGCGGGCAACGCAGGCCTGATTCAATTTCTTTCAGAGAACAAGCTCAGCAAAGATCTGGTGATTATAGCTCATGAGCTTACTCCACTCAGTCGTGAGGCGCTTAGGCTTGGCACATTTGACGCCTTAATCTCGCAAGACACTGGGCACATTGTTCGTTCGGCCGTTCGCCTGTTGCGTGCGACTTCGGACAAAGTCCCGTTCAACAAAGCTCAGGAACGTATCCGTATCGATATCTATCTAAAGGAAAATTTACCGCCATAGAGGCTTAGGTTTTGGGGAGGAAATTTTATGAAAACGATCAAAGGTCCAGCTTTGTTTCTTGCACAGTTTGCGGGGGACGAAGCGCCGTTCAATTCGTGGGACGCGATCACAAAATGGGCGGCTGATTGTGGATACAAAGGCGTTCAGGTTCCCAGTTGGGATGGACGGTTGTTCGACTTAGAACAGGCCGCTTCTAGCAGAGGTTATTGCGATGACTTCAAAGGCAAAGCCAGGGAAAATGGTGTCGAAGTCACGGAACTTTCAACACACCTTCAGGGCCAGCTTGTGGCTGTTCACCCAGCCTATGACAGTGCGTTTGATGGCTTTGCGGCCGAAAGCGTCCGGGGGAACCCGAAAGCCCGACAAGAATGGGCCGTGGACCAGGTCAAAAAAGCGCTGTCCGCTTCGAAAAATTTGGGCATTTCGGCACATGCGACATTCTCAGGCGCGCTGGCATGGCCATATGTCTATCCTTGGCCGCAGCGCCCTGCCGGCTTGATTGAAACGGCATTTGATGAGCTTGCGCGTCGCTGGGTGCCCATCCTGAATCACGCTGATGAATGCGGTGTCGATGTCTGCTATGAAATCCACCCCGGAGAGGACCTCCACGATGGTGTTACGTACGAGATGTTTCTCGAGCGGACAGGCAATCACCCACGGGCCTGCATGCTATACGACCCGTCGCATTACGTGCTGCAATGCCTCGACTATCTGGACAATATCGACATCTACAAAGATCGGATCCGGATGTTCCATGTCAAAGATGCCGAGTTCAATCCAACCGGCCGGCAGGGTGTTTATTCCGGGTATCAAAGCTGGGTAGATCGGGCCGGGCGGTTCCGCTCACTGGGCGATGGTCAGGTGGATTTCGGGGCTGTGTTCTCAAAAATGGCCGCGAATGACTTTGATGGCTGGGCTGTGGTCGAATGGGAGTGCTGTCTCAAACACCCCGAAGATGGAGCGCGCGAGGGCGCTCAGTTTGTGTCAGATCACATCATCCGTGTGACCGAGAAAGCCTTTGATGATTTCGCTGATGGTGGCGCAGACGAAGCCGCCAATCGTAAAATGCTGGGGATTGAGTGATGGTCACAGGACGCAGTGAAGAAACCTCGGGTCGTATTCGCCTTGGCATGGTTGGTGGCGGAAACGACGCCTTCATAGGCGGCGTTCATCGCATAGCCGCGCGACTGGACGACAAGTTCGAGCTGGTAGCCGGTGCTTTGTCTTCAACGCCAGAGAAATCTCTTGAAAGTGGGCAAGCATTGGGGCTTGAACGGGTCTATGAAGACTTCAAACAAATGGCAATCAGGGAAGCTCGGCTGAAATCTGGGATCGAGGCCGTCTCAATTGTCACGCCAAATAACGTTCACTATGCAGCTGCGCGTGAGTTCCTGAAACGCGGTATTCACGTCATTTGTGACAAGCCACTCACCTCGACACTTGCCGATGCAAAAAAGCTGGTCAAAGCAGCAGAAAGCGCGAATGCTCTATTCATTTTGACCCACAATTACACAGGTTATTCAATGGTTCGGCAGGCGCGTGAAATGGTTGCCAACGGCGATATTGGCAAGATCCGCGTAGTTCAGGTTGAGTACCCGCAGGATTGGCTGACCGAGCAGCAGGATTTCAAACAGGCGGAGTGGCGAACCGATCCAGAACGCTCGGGCGCGGGTGGATCAACCGGTGACATCGGAACCCATGCTTACAACCTCGCATGCTTTGTAACCGGGCTTAATGCGGAAAGCCTGGCGGCAGACTTGCAGGCCTTTGTGCCGGGGCGCAAAGTCGATGACAATGCGCACGTCTTGCTTCGCTTCGAAGGCGGAGCGCGTGGTATGCTGTGGTCTTCTCAGGTGGCCCCCGGCAATGAAAACGCACTTCGTTTGCGCGTCTATGGCGAAAAAGGTGGGTTGGAGTGGTCTCAGGAAGATCCCAATTACCTGTGGTTCACGCCCTACAACGAACCCAAGCGTCTGATCACACGAAATGGAGCTGGAGCTGGTGACGCTGCAAATCGGTTGAGCAGGGTCCCTCCGGGCCATCCCGAGGGGTATCTTGAAGGTTTCGCCAATATCTATGGAGAGGCTGCTGAGGCGATCCAAGCTTTCCGAAATGGGATTTCAACCGACGCGTCCGTTGTTTATCCAACGGTTCATGACGGGCTTAATGGCGTAAAATTTGTTGCCGCGTGCGTGCAAAGCTCTTCAAGGAATGCAGCTTGGGTCAGCTTAACGTAAAATCTGGTTGTTGGCATAAGGCAGAAATCTTGGGAGGCATCGAGCGTATCTGCAAAAAAACCGAAGCGCGCGCAACCTATAGGTGCACGCTCCGGTACAACGAACCGCGAACGTCTTTGAAGAGGTTTTTTGTGACCCGAAGAACCAATCGACTTCCATCCGAGTCTACTAGATGGGAATGTCCGCTTTGTGCGCGCAGCAAAGGTTGAATGAATTCTGCCGAACGTCTGCAGCGAGCCCAAAGACGACATAGATATAGATTTTGAGAGCTGCGTTCTTCGCTCAGGGCGAATACCTGAATTTAGCAGCAATCGAAGAAACTCGCGTTGACTTTGACTGGTTTTGGGTTCCGAGTGAAATTAGAAACAGCTTACAGGACCATGGGAATCTCAAGCGTAATGCTCGCTCCTCTTTCGACTTGGTTGATTTCGATCATTCCTCCGTGGCGCTCCGCCACTGCGGATACGATTGACAACCCCAATCCGCTGCCCTCCGAATATTCCAACTGAGAAAACCGATTAAATGCCGCTTCGCTTTGGTCTGGCGACAGGCCAGCACCGTCATCGGCCACGGTTAGATTGACGTATTTGCCGTCACACCGCAGCACCACTGAAATTTGGCTCAACATTGTGCCACCGTGTTTGATTGCGTTGTCCAACAGGTTCTTTAGAGCCTCAATCAGAAAGACCCGGTCACCGGTTACCGGGACCGCCGTCTCAGGTATCGTGACGTCGAACTCGATACCCTTTGCTAGGATGTGAACTCCCATCTCCGCGCAGGCCTCCTCAACGACCGAGCGGAAGTCAATTTTATCCATTTGGTCTTGGTGCGTCGGCTGCCTGAGCCTTTCAAGTGATAACAGCTGTTCCGCCACTGTCGCTGAGTTTTTTGCAGCCGCAACAAGCTCGGAGATGCGTTTTTCTCGGTCGCCATCCGTTTTCGCGTCCTGCAGCGCTTCGGCCATCGATTGCACCGCGGCCGCTGGGTTCCGCAGCTGATGTGCAGCTTCGGATATAAACACTTGATGGGCGTTGATACTTTTTTCCACCTGACCAAAAAGCCGGTTCAGGGTTCTAACAACACCCTGAACTTCGATCGGGACAGGGCGCTTAATCTCACTGAGGTCATCTGGTGAACGCAGGTCAATTGCGTCCTGCAAATCCAGCAAAGGCCTCAGGCCACGAGCGACGCCGAACCAAACTACAATGGCGAGCGTGGCCAGCAGAATTCCCATGAGAATTCCAGCGCGGATTGACAGTTCATTCGCAAACGCATTGCGATCCGCCATACGATGCCAGACTGTAACTGTCGCATCTCCGATTAGATTTTCTATGGTCACTCGTTCCGTCATCTTAAGAACGCGGACCGGTTCTTGGCGGTAAAGTGCTTCGAAAAACTGCGGCTTGTACACCTCTTCAGCAGTCGGGTTGGTGGCTGCCGGAGGGTAGGCATAGCCTGTCACATAGATGCCGCCGGGTCCCGTCACGTGGTAAAAAATCTCTCCGCCTGACGCGTCACGGATCATGCTGCGTGTCGTTGGTGACAGTGCGTCACCGCCTGAAATCGCAACATCTCGCGATATTGCGAGACCAGCAGATAACAGGCTGTCGTCGAACAATTCCTGAGCCGTTTTCTGCGCAATCATAAAGCGCCAAAGACCAAGCAGAGCGGCAATTAGTATCAAGGGGGTTAGGATAAGAATGAACAGTCTTAACCTGAGCGAGCCGTGATTGATCACTTCTGCACCTCAAGCAGATACCCGAGACCACGGGCTGTTTTAATTCCAATACCGAGATCTTGAAGACGTTTTCTCAGCCGAGATACATGAGGCTCAACTGCCGAGGCCTCGACATCGGCACCCACGCCATAGACGTAATCTGTAAGCTGGCTTTTGGGAACAATTCTGCCCCTGCGCTCCAACAGGCATTCAAGCACCGCGATTTCCCGCCGCGGTATATCCATAACTTCGCCTCGGACACTGACCTGACGTGCGGCGCGGTCGAACTCTAGGCCTCCGATGCTCTCCTTAGCTCCGTAGTCGAGATCTTTGCGTCGAGAAAGCGCCCGGATGCGTGCTTCCAGCTCGTCCATTTCGAACGGCTTAACCAGATAATCATCTGCACCCATATCCAAACCTGAAACCCGGTCGCTTGTTTCGGCACGTGCTGTAAGCAAGATCACCGGTACGCCATCGCCACGATTGCGAAGAGATTTCAGGATCTCCAGCCCAGATTGTCCGGGCAAATTTATATCCAGAACAACCAAGTCTGCGCCTTCTTGCGCAAGATACAAGTCAGCCTCGTCGCCGTCCGCAAGCACTTCTGCCGCATGACCGCGGTCACGCAGACGATACGCAATAGCGTTGGCGAGGGTCTCGTTATCCTCGATTATGACGATCCGCATTCGGGCTCCTGCAAGTTTCGCGCAAGGTTGGCGCTCCATGATTGCCAGATGGGAGGGGGAATCAACCCCACAGTTCTATTTGCGATCACGGTGGCGCAGAGGGCGCTAGCGTGGTTGTCTGGTCAACAGGGAGGAACCAATGACCATTTCCAACTTCACCCGTCGCGCCGTCGTGGGGCTGATCGCCGCGGCCGGTATCGCCGCACCTGCCGCTGCCGAGGTCGATTTCTCGGGCAAGACCATTGAATGGGTCATCCCGTTCTCGGAAACGGGTGGCTCCGCCAAATGGGCCAACTTCTTTGCGCCACTTCTGTCCGAAGCCCTGCCGGGCCAACCCACTGTTGTTGTGAAATTTATGCCGGGCGCTGGTTCAACCAAAGGCGCAAACTGGTTCCAGGAGCAGAGCCATGATGACGGCACGCTGCTGTTTGGCACCTCCGGTTCAACTCAATTCCCATATCTGCTGAGCGATCCTCGCGTGCGCTATGAATACAACGACTGGATCCCGGTTATGGCGTCGGGAACCGGTGGTGTTGCCTATCTGAATGCCGAAGACGGAGCAAAGTTTGATGGTTCCGCGAACGCACTGAAAGACACAAACTTCATTTACGGATCGCAGGGCGCGACACGCCTTGACCTTGTGCCGCTGCTGGCATGGCAAATGCTGGGCATGAGTGTTGAGCCTGTTTTTGGCATCAAAGGCCGTGGCGATGGTCGTCTGATGTTCGAGCGAGGTGAAGCCAACATCGATTATCAGACCTCGTCCGGCTATCTGGGTGGATCGGCCCCGCTGGTTGAATCCGGTCAGGCCGTGCCGATGATGACCTGGGGGGCGCTGGATGCGGATGGTAATATCGTCCGTGACCCGACCTTCCCAGATATCCCGACATTTAAGGAAGTATGTGAAGCCACCGATGGTTGTGAAACCAGCGGTGAGGCATGGGATGCGTGGAAAGCGTTCTTTGTAGCCGGGTTCCCGGTTCAGAAGCTGGCGTTCCTGCCGGGTGATACACCTCAGGAAGTGGTCGACGCATACACAGCAGCGTTCCAGGCTGTGACGGAGCGCGGCGACTTTGCCGACATCTCCTCAAAGCGCGTGGGCAAATACCCAGTGTTCGTAGGTGACGGCTCTAAAGCGGCATTGCAAACCGCGACAAACGTCGACGACAACGCCAAAGCCTACGTTCTGAACTGGCTCAAAGAAGCCTATGGTGTCGAGCTGAACTAAGCCCAAACACCACCGCGCGTGCCCCAATGTCGGGCGCGCGCTTTTCCAAACACAAGACAATTTATGAAAGGCGGCCGCTATGGAGGTTTTCGCCACAGCTGTTCCTGCGCTTAGTGACGCGTGGGGTCTGATCCTGCAACCTATCGTTCTGGGATATCTTGTTCTCGGTGTCGTTATGGGACTGGCCGTAGGTGTTTTCCCTGGGCTTGGCGGTATTGCTGGTCTGTCCCTATTGCTGCCTTTCATGTTCGGTATGGACCCGATCCTTGGATTGGCGTTGATGATCGGGATGGTCGCCGTTGTGCCGACCTCTGACACCTTCGCGTCAGTTCTTATGGGCATCCCAGGTAGCTCTGCCTCGCAGGCTACGGTGTTGGATGGTTTCCCGATGGCGAAGAAAGGCGAAGCCGCGCGGGCATTGTCAGCGGCCTTTGCTTCATCGCTTTTCGGCGGTTTGGTCGGTGCAACTTTTTTGACCATGTTCATCCTGGTCGCGCGGCCCATCGTTCTGGCATTTGGTCTGCCCGAGATGCTGATGATCACCATTCTTGGCTTGTCGATGGTCGCTATCTTAGCCGGACGTATCCCACTGAAGGGTGTCGCGGCCGCAGGGCTGGGTTTGATGGTCGGTACGATTGGCGAGGCGGACGCAGGCGGGTCGCTGCGTATGGCGACTTATGACATTCCCTACCTGACCGATGGTTTGAAGTTGGTCATCGTTGGCTTGGGTATTTTTGCGGTGCCGGAAATCGTCTCGCTGCTGCGTCAAGACCGATCCATTGCTAAGGGTGCCTCACTGGGCGCGGGCTGGCTTGATGGCGTCAAAGACTGGGCTGCAAACATCTGGTTGTCAGTCCGCTGTTCAATCATTGGCGTGGTTGTCGGTGTCATTCCCGGCCTTGGTGGCTCGGTTGTTGACTGGATCGCTTATGGCCATTCGGTTCAATCGACTAAAGATAAAAGCAACTTCGGCAAGGGTGAAGTGCGGGGTGTCATTGGACCGGAAAGTTCGAACAACGCCAAAGAAGGTGGAGGGCTGGTTCCAACCCTGCTGTTCGGCATTCCCGGTTCCGGCTCTATGGCAATCTTCATCGGTGCGGTCGCCCTGTTGGGGTCCGGCGATATCGAGGTCGGCCCAAGCATGCTCAAGGACAACCTCGATATTACGTATTCGATCGTCTGGCTGCTGGCATTGGCCAACGTGGTCGGCACCATCCTATGCATCGCGGCCTCCGGCGGTATCGCCAAGCTCACGACGATCCGCTTCACTTATCTGGCGCCATTCCTATTCATGCTGATCAGCTTCGCAGCGTTCCAGTCCGGACAAAACTTCGAAGACCTTCTGGCCCTGTTTGTCATCGGCTTGATCGGTATCTTCCTGCGCCGCTTTGACTGGTCGCGCCCGGCCTTTCTGATCGGCTTCGTTCTGTCGAACCCGGTTGAGAAATTCACCAACCAGGCGTTCCAGATCGCTTCGTTCCGCTTCCGCAAAAGCTTTGCAGAAGGCATGGAATATGTCTTTAGCCCGATCGTGATCGTCCTGATCGTGGTCACTGTGGTTTCGGTCATTCTGGGCATTCGGCAGGCCAAGATGATCATGGCCGAAGGTGAGGTCAAATCCGGAAGCAAGCGCGCGCCGCTGATCTTTTTGCTAGTGATCATGGCCTATCTGATCGTGGCGTTGGTCAATGCCAACATGATCCCTGACTACAACATGACCGACAAGATCATCCCGCTTGTGATCGGCAGCGTGTCGCTGTTCTGCTGCGTCATTCTGTTGATCCAGATGATGCGGCGACCCGAGGGGGATGCGATCTTTGCTGACAAGGAACTCGCCGGCGAAGATGCGAGCGCGCCACATGGACTTTGGTCAACGCTCGCCTGGTTTGCAGGTTTGATCGCGGCCACTTGGGTAGTGGGTTTTATCCTAGCCCTGATCGGGTTCCTGATCGCATTTTTCCGCATTCGCGCCGGGTCCAGCTGGCAGATGACGCTGCTCCTGACGGCTTGTGGCATCGGTTTCATGTGCTTCATGGCCGGCGCTTTGAACAGGGATTTCCCGCCGGGTCTGCTGCAAGACATGGTGAACCTGCCATGGCCGCTCAATTAAGCGCTCCACGGTTGCCCGGCCGGCCAATCTGGCGGGCTGGGCAGCGCTGAAATTCGAAATATCAACGGTTTGTAAAGGAGGGTTCGCGATGACCCAGACAGCAATCCCATATGTTTTCATGCGCGGCGGCACTTCCCGAGGACCTTATTTTCGACGCTCTGATCTGCCCGAAGATTTGGACACTTTGGCCGATGTTCTGGTCGCTGCCATCGGGGCTGGACAAGCGCTCAACATCGACGGGATCGGTGGTGGTAACGCAGTGACGACCAAAGTGGCGATGCTTTCAGTCAGCGAGGACGAATGGGCCGATATCGACTATTTCTTCGCGCAGGTTTCTGTTGATGAAAAGCGGGTCGATTTCAAACCCACCTGCGGGAACATCCTCTCAGGAGTTGGTCCAGCTGCGATCGAAATGGGATTGTTCCAGCCCAACGGCGATGAAACCGAAATCCGTATTCGCGCTGTCAATACAGGCGCCCGTGTCGTTACCAAAGTGCAGACCCCGGGCGGTGAGTTGGTGTACGACGGCGATGTGGAAATCGCCGGAGTCCCCGGCCATTCTGCACCGGTGCAGCTGAGTTTCATGGGCGTTGTGGGTTCGGCAACTGGTGCATTTCTACCCACTGGAAATTTGCGCGATACAGTGCAGGGGGTCGAGCTGACTTGCATGGATGTCGCTGTGCCGATGGCGATAGCCCGAGCTGAGGATTTCGGACTGACAGGATATGAAAGCGTCGAAGAGCTGGATGCCAACCGTGCTTTTTTTGATCGGATGGAGGCCGTGCGGATCGAAGCCGGAGAACTGATGGGTATGGGGGACGTCTCGAAATCGGTAACTCCGAAATTCGGGTTGATCGCACCCGCCAGAGAGGGTGGAACTCTTGCGGTTCGGTATTTCATGCCATGGAAAACTCACCCGACACTGGCCGTTACAGGTGCGCAATGCATGGCGTCTTGCGCTTTGACGCCCGGTACCGTCGCCGACGGTTTGCTTGATCGCCCGAATTCAAGCCCGGCTGAAGTTGTGTTGGAGCACGCTTCAGGCAAGATCGACGTTCTGGTGGACTTCTCGAACGTCGGGGAGTTCAACGTTATTTCTGCCGGTCTGGTGAGGACTGCGCGTAAATTGGCAGATGGACATGTTTATGTACCGGAATCTGAGTGGAACGGCAGTTGAAGTAGCAATCCTCATTAAGTATACTATGGTATACCTAATGAGGATACCACGATGGACGACTATTCCGAATGCCTTGATATCGCGCGTCAGGAACTCAGGCTGGCGCAGTCGGCTCTGCGGAAGGATATCGCGGAATACCCAACACCGATTGCCGGTTGCGATGAGCAATTCAACCATCTGTTGGATCAACGCGAACGGGTTCGCAATGCGCTTGAAGCACTCGATAAACTTGATTTTGTGCCGACGCCAAGAAAACTGAACAAAAGTCAGGGTATAGAAAGTCGATGAAAGTTCACATTCTGGATGATTGGTTCGATACACTGCAGGACCTTCCCTGCTTCGGAAAACTGTCCGACCATCACGTGAAGGTCTGGACAGATCATGTCGAGGATACCGGCGAATTGGCCGCACGCTTGCAGGAGGCTGAGGCGCTGGTTTTGTTTCGCGAGCGCACCAAGATCACCCGGGATTTGATTGAAAAACTTCCAAACCTGAAATTGATCAGTCAGCGCAGCGTGTATCCGCATGTCGATTTGCAGGCATGCTCGGATAATGGCGTGCTGCTGTGTTCGAACATGCATGGTGGGACGCCTTCATATGCCGCAGCCGAACTGACATGGGCACTGATCATGGTCGGGATGCGCGATTTGCCTGCGCAGATGGCTTCGGTCAAAACGGGGCGTTGGCAGGCCGGAGTTGGCAAGACTCTGAGAGGGCGACAGTTGGGACTGTATGGATATGGGCGTATCGCCCGCGCTGTTGCTGGCTATGCCGAGGCATTCAAGATGAATGTGGTTTGGTGGTCTTCGGATGAAGGTCGGGCACGCGCGCAGGCCGACGGCGTGCAGATTGCTACAAGCCGCGAAGCGTTCTTTGCCAACAGTGATGTTGTCTCGGTCCATGTTCGCCTGAAGCCCAACACGAACGGTATCATCACAGCGTCAGATTTTTCGCAGATGCAACCGGGCGCGATGTTTGTGAACACCTCCCGGGCCGGGCTGATCGCTCCGGGTGCTTTGTTGGACGCGCTGAACGCTGGTCGCCCTGGGAAGGCCGCAATTGATGTCTTCGATACCGAGCCGCTCACCGACCCGAATGACCCCTTGCTATCGCACCCAAACCTGATTGCGACACCACATATAGGTTTTGTGACTGAGGACGAATTCGACCTGCAATTTGCAGACATTTTCGATCAGGTGAATGCCTTTGCTGAAGGTGCCCCTATTCACATGATCAACTCCGAGGTTTGGACCAGCGCAGAATAAGGTTGGCTGCTATGGGCGCGCCGATGATTACCAGCACGATCCTTGTCAGGTGGTGCGTGATCACAAAGCCCAGATCCGCGCCAGAAACGATGGCCAAGACCGTCATCTCTGCCTGTCCGCCGGGGGCAAAGGCCAAGAAAGCCTCAACCGGCTGACCGAAGCCCAACGTAGTGACAACGGCGGTGAAAGCGGCTGCGAGGATCGCAAGGACGATGACATAGGCGAAGCCCGCTGCAACCACCCGGCGGAGTTCGACCCAAGTGACGCCCACGAATTTCACGCCGATCCCGCAACCAATAAAGAATTGCGCTGCAAGTATGGCCTCGCGAGGCGGTCGAGTATGAATAAAATCACCCAGTGACAGAGCCGCTGTCAGGATCATTGGACCGAGGATAGATGCTCCGAACAGGCCGATCCTCTCACCGCCTTTCCAGCCTACAAGGGCGGCCAGTACCATCAGCGCCAACTCATGTATTGGCAGGTCGCGCGCAGGCTCTCCGATTGGGTTGGTGAGCTGGGCATCGTAGAACACTGTCAGAAACAGTGGGGCCAGTGCCACGATGATCAGCACGCGCGTACCGTGGATCAGGGATAGCGTACGCGGGTTGGCGCCTGCTTCGGCGCCAAAGATGATCATGTCCTGCAATCCGCCTGGCATGGCAGCATAAAACGCGGTCGTGGAGTCAAAACCCCAAATCTTACGAAAGAATGGTACGCCTACCAGCGCGATCAGCAGGATGAAGAACGGGACCAGTGCTATAGACGCGGCCATCTTCGGCAATCCGACAAAAAGTGCAGGGGTAATCGAAGCCCCAACTGCAACGCCGAGTATGGTGCGCGCTGCAACCGATATCTGACCAAAACCTTTCATAGGGGCATGCGCTAGGGCGGCGATCAGACACGCACTCATTGGGCCGAATAGAAAGGGCAGTGGCAGGTTCAACGCCCAAAATACTCCGGTGCCCAGCAGCGCAAGGACCAGTGTTACGGCCCGCTTTGTCAGGAAAGAGGGTGTTTTGTTTTGGGTGGACAAGGCACGGCTTTCGATAATATTGACTCATATCGTATCCAAATGTATACAAGTGGACGCAAGAATACAAGTGAGCGCTCGATGACCATTCAAGACGACCCCTATCAGACTGGCCCACAAGGCAATTCAGCGTATCAACACCTGCTGGATGAGATTCGGGATGGCACACTTCAGCCTGGCGAACGCCTACGCGAGATTGAGTTGTCAGAACGATTAGGCGTCAGTCGCACCCCTGTGCGCGAAGCTATCCGGCAGTTGGAGTCCGACGGGCTGGTAACTCATGTGCCACGGCAGGGCGCAACCGTACGCAGCCTCGATTATGCCGAAGTAATGGAGCTTTATGAGATGCGCGCGGTGCTCGAGGGAACCGCGGCACGACTAGCGGCACGTGCAGCGTCGGATGTCGAATTGGACGAGCTGTGCGTTTTGAATGATCGCTTGGCCGAGGCTGGCACAGGCTCGGAAGCGGCTCGGATCAACCGGATTTTTCACGCCACACTTTTGGACGCAGCAAAGAATCGGTTTCTTTCCAAGTCTATGTTGTCTTTGCAAAAAGCGCTGTTGATCCTTGGGCCATCACAATTGCTGGAGGGTGACCGGGCCGAGACAGCAGTGGCCGAGCATAAGCGCGTCATGGCTGCCTTAAAGGCCCGCGATGGCGCTGCGGCTGAAAAAGAAATGCGCGCGCATATTCAGGCCGCACAACGGATGCGTATTCGAGCGTTGCAAGAACGCGACCGGACAACCGACGAAAACCATTAGGTAGACAGGATATGACCACCCAAAAGGAAGCTTATGACATCGCTGTGATCGGCGGCGGGAATGCTGCTCTATGCGCTGCAATGACTGCTGCCGAGGCAGGCGCCCGTGTTCTGATTCTCGAGACAGCGCCAAAACCCTATCGTGGTGGAAACTCCCGTCATACGCGCAATTTTCGTTGTATGCATGGTGCACCTCTGGGTCCGCTGATCGAAAAATACAGCGAAGATGAGTATCTTGAAGATCTGCTCAAGGTCACTGGCGGCAAAACCGACGAACGTCTTGCTCGCCTCGCGATCCGAACCTCCGAGGAATGCCTTACGTGGATGGAAGAACACGGCGTGAGGTTTCAACCATCCCTGTCCGGGACACTGTCACTGGCGCGGACCAACGCCTTCTTCATGGGGGGCGGGAAGTCTCTGGTGAACGCCTACTACCGCACCGCGGCAGCTTTGGGCGTTGACGTGCTATACGAAGCTGCCGTGACGCATCTTGAACTGAACGGCGATCAGATTGAGTGGGTAGACTATACCTATGAAGGCCAGTCTCATCGCATCACGCCCAAGGCCGTCATCGTTGCTGCGGGCGGGTTTCAGGCAGATACCGATTGGCTCACTCGCGCATGGGGCGCGCCTGCGAAGAACTTCCTGATCCGGGGAACGCCCTATAACCGGGGCGTGGTGCTGGCTGATCTGCTGGATCAAAGCGTCGAAAGTGTTGGGGACCCGACCCAGTGTCACGCCGTTGCCATCGACGGGCGCGCGCCGAAGTTTGACGGCGGTATCGTCACTCGTTTGGATTGCGTGCCGTTTTCGATCGTCGTGAACAAAAATGCCGAGCGGTTTTATGACGAGGGCGAAGACGTCTGGCCCAAACGCTATGCGATTTGGGGGCGTCTGGTCGCCGCGCAGCCGGATCAGGTGGGCCATGTGATCATCGATGCGAAGTCGCTGAACCTGTTCATGCCCTCGGTGTTCCCTCCGCTAAAGGCGGACACCTTGGAGGAACTGGCTGGCATGATGGACCTACCCGCCGACAAGTTGAAGGCAACCGTTAGTGAATTCAACGAAGCTTGCGGCGACACCAGCGGATTTCATCCAACCGAGTTGGACGGGGTCACAACCTCGGGTCTGACGCCACCCAAAACCAACTGGGCTCGTCCGATCACCGATCCGCCCTTCTATGGCTACTCGCTGCGTACTGGCGTGACCTTCACCTATCTGGGGCTAAAGGTCGACGATACGGCCCAGTGTTCGACACCAGACGGCAAGATCAAAAACCTGTGGGCCGCGGGCGAGACGATGGCGGGTTCGATCCTTGGGCAGGGGTATCTGGCCGGTTTCGGCATGACCATCGGGACCGTTTTTGGACGCATCGCAGGACGTGAGGCTGCAGCCTATGCAAACTGATCTTTTTCAAGAAGCTCGCCGACAGGCTGAGATATGCAACGCCTGCCGGTACTGCGAGGGCTACTGCTCAGTCTTCCCGTCGCTGCACGCGGAACGCGCGTTCTCGGATGGAGACATCACGCAACTGGCTAATTTGTGCCACAACTGTCGAGGTTGCTACTATGCGTGTCAGTACACGGCACCGCACGAGTTCGATCTGAACCTGCCGAAAGCTCTGGCCGAAGTGCGGCGGGACACTTGGGAGAGCTTCGCCTGGCCCCAACCTCTGGCGCGGCGGTTCCATACTCACGGTGGCGCGATCGCGCTGGCCCTCGTCATCGGTTTTGCCGTGATGTTCTGGGCAATTCGCGCTGTTGGTTCCAGCGGAGGTGAAGGGTTCTATGCCGTCCTGTCCCATAATGCGATGGTCGCAATTTTCGCGCCGGCATTCTTGTTGCCACTCTTTAGCTTGGCTATCAGCCTGAGGCGCTATTGGGCGGAGGTAGGTGGCAAACCCATCCAATTGTCTGATCTGACTGCTGCGTTCAAACGCGCTGGCAAGATGCAGGACTTGGCCGCAGGCCACGGCGAGGGTTGCAACTTCGAGGACGAAGACCGGTTCAGTCAGGGCCGACGCCACATTCACCACGCCATCATGTACGGCTTCCTGCTGTGCTTTGCCTCGACCTCGGTGGCGACGATTATGCACTATGGGTTCGCGTTACACGCGCCCTACGGGTTCTGGTCCCTGCCAAAACTCTTTGGGGTTTCAGGCGGTATTCTGCTGACAGTGGGTTGCGGAGCTATGGTTTTTCTCAAGCAAAAGTCTGATCGCGAGCTTGGTGACCCGTCCGCATGGGGCGGCGAAATCGGGTTTGTCCTGTTGCTCGGATTTGTCGGGCTGAGCGGGCTGGTCCTTTACGTCCTCGGTTCAACTGATCTGATGCCCGCGCTGCTTGCCATCCACCTTGGATCGGTTCTGACGTTCTTCCTGCTCATGCCATACACCAAGATGGTTCATGGCTTCTATCGACTTGCAGCTTTGATCAGAGACGCGCAGCGTAAGAGAGAATTGTCAGTTGGTTGCTAGCAAACGTCCAACGCCGAGGGAGTAAAAAGTCGCAATTCAAGCGCATTTTGATGCCCTTTCTCGCTTCGTTCCAGCACCCCGGGTGGCGGTCAACTTCCGGATTGGGTCTGTTTACTGTGATTGACAACATCGACACGAAAGGCAGCTTTGTCCGCATAGCAGTCGTTCACGCCAGATGCAGCGAACGAGGGCACCGAGCCCGTTTCCGTCGCGCATTGAGTGAACTGTGATCTGTGCCGTGTGCACGCCAGATTAGGTTAATTTTTCGAGTCATGTTAGCCTGTTAAGTGATCGCAGTTCATAAGCCGGCCAGTGCTTTCTTTGCGATCGGCCTTTCTATTGCGCACCCAAGTCCACTGATCGGCTCATTGGATACCCGTCTATTAGGCGGGAAAACTTTAAACGACGGGGGAAGAATATGACAGCCAAGACACCAAGTGAACTCCGCGACTTATTGCGCGGGGATGTCATAACTGAGGACGACGCCAGCTACGAAGAGGCGCGCAATGTCCACAACGGGATGATCGACAAACGTCCCGCCGTTATTGTGCGGACCGCCAATGCAGGGGACGTGATGACGACCGTCAACTTCGCGCGCGATAACGGCCACGACCTTTCGGTTCGTGGCGGCGGGCATAGCGGGCCAGGATTTGGCACGAATAATGGAGGAGTCGTTATCGACCTATCGCACATGCGTAGCGTTCGTGTCGATCCCGGCGCACAGACTGTTCGCGCCGAAGGAGGTGCGACTTGGGGCGATTTCAACTCTGCCACACATGCCTTCGGCCTTGCCACCACAGGCGGCGTGATATCAACGACGGGTATCGCAGGACTCACGCTTGGTGGCGGGATTGGTTATCTGTCGCGCGGGCATGGTCTCTCTCTCGACAACCTGATTTCAGCGGACGTGGTGACAGCGGACGGCAAGATGCTGATGGCAAGCGAAGTCGAAAATGCCGATCTCTTTTGGGCGCTCCGTGGCGGCGGCGGCAACTTTGGTGTCTGCACCTCACTCGAGTACAAGCTTCAGCCGGTGGACACAGTTTACTGGGGCCCGATGTTCTTCGAGATAGAAGAGACAGAAACGATCTTCAAGTTCTACCGAGATTACATAAAGACGGCGCCGCGCGAGATGGGAGCCTTTCCAGCCTTCCAGATAGCTCCGCCGCTGCCTTTCATCCCTGAAGATCGCCACGGCGACATGTTTTGCGCTATCGTCGCCTGCTGGTCGGGTGATCCGGCAGAAGGAGAAAAACAGTTTAAGGCCTTCCACGAAGTCGCCGAGGTCAAGGCTGAACATGTCGGCCCTGTGCCTTATCCGGCTATCAACGCAGCCTTCGACGGCCTATTTCCAAAGGGCATACGGCAGTATTGGAAGGGCAATTTCGTCAAGGAGCTTACCGATGAGGCAATTGCCGCCCACGTCCAGCACGGGCCCAACGCGCCGACGGTCAGTTCCACCATGCATCTCTACCCGATCGACGGCGCCTGTCACGACGTGAACTCAGACGCAACGGCATTCGGGCACCGGGACTCCAATTTTTCGATGGTTGTCCTGGCCGCATCTGACGACCCGGCCAACGATGCGGCGCATACCAAGTGGGTGCGGGACTACTCAGATGCGATAGCGCCGCACTCCGAGCCCGGCGGGTACATCAATTTCATGGATGACGATGATGCCGGGCGCGCGCAGGAGAATTTCGGCGGCAACTATGAGCGGCTTCTCAAACTGAAGCGTCAGTACGATCCGGACAACCTTTTCCGCATAAACCAGAACATTGCTCCTTAGATCGAAGACACTGTGTTAGAAAAGGCCTGCCTTGTCATCCTGGCTGTTGCCGACGGGGCAGGTCAGAACATTTTTATTTACAGGAAGGGACACCTCATGATGATCGCACGCTGGACCTGTGAGGCGAAGTTCGGAATGAAATCAGAGGCGTTGGCGCTTCACAAGGAATGGGCCGAGCAGATCGGCTCGCAGACGGATATCGATATGTCGAAAAGCCGGATCGTTACCGGTTCGGTTGGCGCCAAGGAAGCAATCATTCAAGACGAATTCGAGATCGAAAATCTTGCCGAACTGGATGCGTTTTTTGACAAAATCGCTTCGATCAAGATGCACGCCAACTGGGGAAAAAAGATGGGGGAAATGATAGTTTCCGGCTCGACATATTGGGAGGTTTTTCGCGTCGTGGAGTAATGGACGAGGATCTCCCAGAACGTCATCCAAGCGACCGGCTGCGAATAACTGCTTTGGGCTCAAAGCGGCCCTGAGAAATGACGCAGCACATCGCCCGTGGTGAATGTAGGCGCGCGCTTTGGGTTGGGTGGCGGTAGAATATCGAAAGGAGAGAACGAGGTACATGTCTGCCGCTCGGCTATCAGCCTAGGCTCTCGTGACCCATCTAGGGCTCTATGCTTGGATCGGATCACCTGGCAAACCAATAGCCTCTCTAATGGGGTCAGGCAGATGAAGATTTTGTGCGAGGATATCCGCTTTTTCTGACAGCGCTTC
>NZ_WVRF01000025.1:0-31188 GCF_013110775.1 Ruegeria sp. HKCCD7296 | reverse complement strand
CAACCGCCATGCCGACAAGCGCATAAAGGAAGAACAGTCGCGGCATGACGATATCACTGACACTTCTGCGGGCTCTCCGCCTCACGGGGTGATAGACGATTAGTCCAGTCAGTATGACAGTTACGATGACGTCGAGAGTGAAGAAATACAGTTCCTGTTTGCCCCGAAACTGTAACCAACGTCGTTCGATAAGTATTTCCGACTCCGTAGTACCGGCCAACATGGTCGCGGGGTCGATTTGTGTTACCGCAGCGCCTGGCAACAGCACCATCAATAGCGCGGCCATGAGTGGGAAAGTCTTGTTCAACTTAACTTCCTTCCTGCTTGCTCTGGCAGATTGCGTTCCGCCATCTTGTCCAATTCAATCGCAACAGGCGCGATCAGGTAAAGAGATTACCGTGCATTCTCCGGACATCGCATCCGGACTTTGGTACGAACGCTGATACAGGGATGTGGTCCAAGCGCGAGAATATCCAATGTCAGAACACAAGCTGCTTCGGTCGAAAATTGGCTTTTCACGGCGCTTCCCCAAGCTTAGGACACTGGCTTCTTTTGCAAGCGCTACTATTGCATTTCTGGCTTGGATTGAGCTCGCCCACGCCGACAACCCCGGTTTGACTCTCATCGCCTCATTCAAGGTGGCAGATAAATCGGAAGGCTTCTCAGAGCCTTCCGGATTGTCTTTGTCCAACGCTGAAGGCTTCTTGTGGTCCGTAAGCGACGCTGAACCTGGACTGCACCTACTTGGAACCGACGGGGTGTTAGGAAACTCTTTCAAGCCGCCTTCATTGGCGGGATCAGATCTGGAGGGCGTCGCATCACGAAAAGATGGGTCTGTTTTAGTACTTCAGGAAACTGATCGATCAATTCTAGTCGTTCACCCGACAGACCCCATTCAACTAACTACAATCCCTCTCACATCTCTCAAAGGCTACTCGGACGCCGCTGAATTGCTCGTCGGCAATCCATTGAATAAGGGACCTGAGGGCATCAACGTCGATCCGGACACCGGCCGAGTATTCGTGGTTATCGAAGGTCAGCCGCGGCTGTTGTTGGTATTGTCGCCAGAGCTGACTGATATTGAGGAAATCATCCCTTTGGATCGCGAGGCTGGTTTTATGTCTGATCGCGTAGGGGACGATGAACTGGATTTGAGCGGCCTGGCATGGTCCCGGTCCTCACGTTCTCTTTGGATTGTGAGTGACAAAAGCCGTCAGATCTTCGTCTACAATCCAAAATCCAAGTCAATAAAGTCTATCAGTTTGACGTTCACAGAAGATGGAAAACAAAAGGAAGTTAAACATCCCGAAGGGATCGCTCTCGATGAGACCAGAGGGCTTCTCTACATCCTGACAGACGACGCCAAGAAATCGCGGCTCTATGTTTTTAATATCCCCAAATTTTGATCGCTAGGGAATGAAGCTCACATCGCCACAATAGCTTCCGCAAGTTGTTGCTGCTAGCTTACCACTCCTCTTCGTTGGTCCGCCCTAATCAGAACCGAACACTTAAGTTTGCACCGAGGCCGTGCTCTTGGCCGTTGGAGCGAACTGAATAACCATATCCTGCCGTCAGTCTGGCCAGATCAGAAATCTGATACCCTAGCCCCAGACCAAGAACGAAACCATTTGCACCTCGGTTTTGTCCGACTTGTGTGAACGTGCCAAATATCGGGCTCGTGACAGTGATTTCGTGCTCACTATCCTTGTTGGCAAAGAAGTCATACTCGTAACGAGCAAAGGCGATTGGGGTTAGCAAACCATTCTCTGTCAAGAAGTCCCGTTGGTAGTCAAACCCAATGGAAGCGACCAGAGACTCTGCATTCGCTTTTTCAATCGAGTAGTTGAAGTCACCACCGCCAGTCTCTGTGCCTGAACCTTGTTGAATACGCCCGTAGTTCAATCCAAAAACCGTAGAAACCCTTGCACCGCTGTCCAGGTTAAACAACTTCCGTGCCTGGATACCGGCGTGGATTCCCTCTTGGTCCAATTCCGATTTAGCCTCGCCTCCTGTAAAGCCATCAACAGAAGGGTTAGTCCGTTTGGCGTCAGTTTCACCGAACATGTAACCGATCAGCCCGGAAAACTCCCAGGTTCCTGTTGTTGTACGCCCATAGACGCCCACATGATAGCTGTCGGTCGAAAAGTCCTGATCGACTTGATCGTGTTCATCCATGGAGGATGTCCCAAAACCTGCGTACACGCCGACCACACCTCTATCGGTGCTTGCGACATCCGCTCCGACCAGAATGGTGCCCAGCGAATAGTCGAATGTCCCAAGGCCGTTGCTTCCATCAACGTCCCCGCTCACATAGGCCGTGTCGATCCACCAGCGCCGATCAGAGCAGTCTATTGCGCCACTAGGGCTCTGGGCCGAGTCGATGTCTCCCGATGCAATAGGTTGATCCTCATTGCTGAAGCCGACCGCTTGATACTTGCGGCAGTCAGCGTGGCTCAGCACGGTGTTGGTTATCAGGTCAAGTTGCTCCAGACCAACGGTCAAATTGGAGGAATATGGTTCTGCGTGCACACTATTAAACCCAGCCAAACCTGAATTGGTAAGCGTGTTAACGGCATTGCCCAAGGTTGTGCCGTTGGTCAGGTTGGTTCCTGGAGACGTGTTTGTGGTGTTGGCCACCGCACCAGCAAGGTTGCTTGCATTGGGAGATCCAACAACTGATGGATGTTGCGGTAAACTCGAAACGGGGAGGGTCGAAAACGCAATATCAATTCTACCGTCTGCGGTTGGCGTGTTTGAGATACTCAGACTGGATAGGGCGGGCAGAGATCCTCCGGCAACAAGAGTTGGGGAGTTTCCATCGAAACGCGAGGCTTGAAAAACCGTGTAGTCGTTGCCAGCAGCATAGTCCTGCGCAGTCAAGCCTGGACGAGCGGCTTCGACTTGTATGGTGGCGTTGTTGATACCAGTGACTGCGTCTGTTGACGAAACCAGATCTGCTTTTTGTGCCGCTGCGGGGTCGACTTCCGACAAAATCGTCGACCCCGCAGCGAAGGAAATTGCACTATTAATATTCAACGTCCCAATCGAGGAGCCCGGTGAAAGAACAGCGCCATTTCTCACGTTGAAATTGAATGCGTTCACGGTGCCGTTGCCGGCCAGAGTACCAAAGTTATCAAAATCGACCGTGGTTAAGCTGCTGGACGCGTCAAGCCGAAGTGTTGAACCAGCACCGATCACCATATTGCTGGTGGCCGACATTGAACTGTTGGTCAGTGTAAAATCAGACGCTTGAGCGCTTCTTGTCTGAATGTTGATCACACCAAACGCGATTTCCGTCGCGTTTGTTACTGTCAAATTATCGTAAGTTAACGGCGTGTCTGATTGGAAAAATACCTCGGTTGGGTCAACATCACTCCCATTTGCGGGCGCAAATGTCATGGACCGTCCTGATCCTATCGAAGTCCCTACAATATTGACTCGTAGTCTGCCGTTGATTTGCGTCGTCAGGGCCTCCCGTGAAACAAAGTCGCCGCTCCCTGCCGCGACATCGACGTTCAACAAAGTCAGTACCGATGCTCTGTCTGGATTTTGACTCTGCCCCGGGACATACAGCTCAATTTCCCCAGAAGGCGTTATGGTGGAATTACCAATCAGAAGCGCCGTGATGGGCCCGTTTGGAATTGGCAGGCAGGTTTTAACAGTAGAAGATATCGTCTGCCCGCTAAGAATGGTCTCTGTTCCAGCAGTGTATTCTTGACGCGGAGCACCAACTTCAGCGCAAGATTGCGAACTTTGGGCCTGGGCAATGCCGGGCAGTAAGAAGTACGCCAAGGCTCCGAGTGTGAGCTTAGTGAAAAGTGCGCGATCAACGTACGGCGCTACGCTTGCCTGAACTCGATCCTTTGTTTCCATAAGCTCTCCCCACTAACTTCACAAACGCGGCCACAACCTTTTGCGATCATCCGGAGAATATTTGAGCACAAAAAAATATTCGAATGAAAGACCGCTATGGCAAATGGTTTTTGATGGGGGGCCGCGGTGCAACAGTGCCGCTTGAAGATTATTCGCCTCGCGATAGAATTTACTCACGAAACTGCAAGAACTCTGCCCGGAGTATTCGCGCATGCAGAAAGCACACCAGTTACGTCCGTCTGCTGCGACGAAGCGCTTAAAGCGGCCGTTCAAGCAAAGTGCAGCGAGTTGTCGAATGCCAGTGTTCGAATTATGGATTGCGCGGATGATGTTTGCTCCCAACTGTCACGCGTCGCGGCGAACTGCAGATGTACTCTTCTGCAGGGAAAGGAGCCCCAAGGTGGAAGTGCGGAAAGTTGGACTGGATATCGGTTTCGCCACGCTCAAAGGCTCGTCCACGGCGGTCAATTCCCAGCGCTTAGCCTGCAACTCCGGCGTGTCGAAATCTCGGATCATGGAAGCGTCTGAAGGCATAGTCTGCTGCGGAAATGGTGCCGCAGAGAAGGTCATCGACAACGCTTTCGTGAGAGAGCCAGACGACCCTTGGAGTGTAAGCGTTGCTTTTGATGGCGATACCATTCGCGCGATGACGTCGCACAGCTTTTTCGATCACAGCCGCCGACAGGGTTCCAGTTCGGGCTGTTTGGCGAAGAACGGTCGAAATTCCTTGTCTTCAGTGATGGTGACGAAACTAAATCGAATTCGGTGACAACACCGGCGAACCATGCAGCGGAACCTTAGGTACATGATGGAGAATCGAAAATGGAGACTAAGATAGCCAGAAAGAGCAACCGCGACGATGCCCGGAAATGGGCGTTCTTTCTCTGTGCAATCTTGACGGCATTCAACACTGGTCCAGCAATTGCACAAGATTGGTCTGCGCTGCCGGCGCGGTTGGCCGAAAAGGTCGAAGCCGCCCAAAGGGCTTGTTCTGAATTCGAGAACGGACAGTTCGCCCTGGAGTTCGGTGCGGTTCGCCGCGTGGATCTGGACGGAGACCTCCAGCGGGACTGGGGGCTGGACGAAAGTGGATTCTCGTGTTCGACCGCTGCATCACTCTATTGTGGTACAGGCGGTTGCATGTCCCATTTCCTGATCGAGGATCGTGCGTTTTCGCTTCTCAATCAGGGTTGGGAGATGGCGAACATCGGCCCGTTCCGGGTGCTTCTGGCGGATGTGCATGGCTCGCAGTGTGAAGGTATCAACCCAACGCCCTGCATCGTAGCCAGCGTATGGGATGCAGAAGAAAAGGTGTGGCGCAGCACGCGCGCAGAGTGGGAGTAGCGTATTTGAAACGACACCTCGAAATGATTATGCTCAATATCGGCACTATCGCATCGGTGCTGGCTGTTTCGGGGTGCATTGAAACTACTCCTGAGGTTGCCATAAGCGAACCTGATCCGGAATTGATCTTCGTCCGCGGCTACAGAAGCGCTGCTGATGATTGCCGCCTCGTTGGCGAAAGCGCTTTTACCCTCGATTTCCTAGACGACGCTGCCGATCTTGTAGCGTGTTCAACCGGTTCGACGGATATGGATGAACTCATGGCACAGACTGGTGTGCCAATCCTGACCCAGACGAACAGCTACACATTTTTCAGCGTACCGCGAAGGTAAGAAACATCCATGTCCGCGTCCCAATTCATTTTTTCTTGCGTCCCCACAACAATGGCAACCATTACAAGAATCACGGCCACTGCGAGGAGTGCAACGAAATCTTTCAGAGAAAAGTTGTCAACATCGTTTGCCATCTCACTATTGGCTGCAGCTGTGATCGGGAACAACGCTGCGGGGGATCCTATACCCGAGGGTCCACCTGGCGACATTGGCACCTTGACCGAGGAAGACTTCATTGTCGATGGATCTGCAGGTGGCGCAAAACGCTTTACCTTCACCAATGGCGAGCGAAGCCTGTATTTCATCCCCATGATCCATATCGCCGAGCAGCCTTTCTATGATCGTATTGCCGCTGAGGTCGAACGCCTCAAGCTAAATGGAGCGGACCTCTATTACGAGTTTATCGACTTCGACACGGCCAGCGTCGCCGACAAACTAAGGATACGCGCAATGCTGGGCATGCTTCCCTCGCCGGCCTTCTATGCCGAGAACGTGTCGGACGGTCTTGTTGCACAGGACAACGAGGCTTTCCTTGGCTTCCCCGGTGGTCAGGATGTGAACGTGGATCTGACACCAGCACAAATCGCAGACGCCTATGAAATGCTGATTGGACCACTCGAAATCAGCGAAGAGAACCTGTCGACGCCCATGAGAGACTTCGTTCTGCCGACTGCGGACCCCGCGCGGGTCACGCAGATCACAATTGACGCACGTAACAGGCACTTGGCAGCCGTGATCGATGCCGCTCCGGGTAACGTCGTTGTCCTCTATGGCGCAGCGCATGGCGCGGGGACCCTGCAAGAGTTGCGGGCTCTCGATCCCGAATGGCGGCGCGCGCCCACATTTTGACCGGCCGACCCCACCTGACAGTTTAGTATCGACGCCCGAGAAAGAGTGCGTGCGTCTTCGCGTCTGGTTTACCCCAGAAGCGTGCTTCACTCAAAAAGCATGATGAGGTGACACGGAGGCCACGATATGGGTCGGGATTACCAGGTGCATTTTGTACTACCGCAGCAGGGAAACCGAGCGCTGCTTCAGAGAAGATTCTAAGGTGGCGAATTTGGACACTCACCGGTTTTGAGGGAGCAGTGCCAAGGCGATTGACTAAGCCGTGGAGTAGGGTCCATGATTTCAGAGAGATCGGGCCGCCGCTCTAAGGAGTTCGGAAATATGGGATTTGTTCAAGCAACCAAAACGTGCTTTGGAAAGTACTTTGTTTTTTCCGGGCGTGCAGTGAGGTCTGAGTACTGGTGGTTTGTGCTGTTTGTTGTTCTCGTAAGCCTCGTCTTTGCAATCGTCGACGCATCAATCTTTGGGACGGATCCCGAAACCGGACAAGGCATCCAAGTCCTGACCCCAATTTTTCAGCTTGCCGTTCTAATACCCATGCTGGCTGCTGGATGGCGTCGACTGCACGACACAGGACGACCGGGCTGGTATTTGCTTTTGCCTGCAGCACTAAGCATCGCGACTGTGCTCATGCTGTTCAGTGGCATCGCAGTGTTCTCTGCGCTCGAGCAAGGCGCGAATGATCCTGAAACTCTGAGGGGCCCAGCGGCTTTCCTCGGTGTCACCGGGTTGATGGTTGTCGGTATTCTGCAACTCATACTCTCAGTGCTCATGATCTGGTGGCTGAGTCGACCGTCACAAGAAGGCGATAATGCATACGGTCCCGCTCCAGTTTGACGCTATGACGCAGACTTGGTCAGAGGTTTTGCGGGGACGTAGTAAAGTTGTTTGGGAGAATACTAAGGAAGAATCTACGGTTTGCCTGCACGGGTCTCGCTATTCCGACTGTCAACAACCAACAGAATCAAATTGGGGGGGAATAAGTGTCTAACTATTCAAAAATTGGCCTTGCAGTCTTCGTTGCAACGGCTGTCGCAGGCTGTGTCGAGACGACGCAACCCGGCTCTGGTGACGGTGAGGCCGTCGCGCGCGCCAATTGCGTCGCAGATGTCAACTCTACCGTCGGTGTCACCGGTTCGTCAGTGAACGACGTTACTCGCCTTGACGATGGCTTTAGCCTGCTCATGAACGTACCCGGCGCGCAAAATTTCTGGGTCTGCGAGACGACTCCGTCCGGCGCTGTCACGTCCGTGTTCTTCATGGGTGAGGGATAAGCTCTTTGAAGCGGGCGGTCTAAAGAGCCGCCTATTCCAAGAGGAAAAAAGATGTGAAGCGGGTGTGGCTTTGGGCACTAGGTTGATGAGTCAACCGGCTCTCACGAATTTGAACACCGGCAGCCGCCGGTTTCGCTCTCTACAATAATGAGGTCATAAATGAACTGGCTTTCCACATTATTTACGTCCTTTTTGCTCGCTGCTCCATTGTCGGCAATGGCAGATTGGCAGTTTAGTTCAGGCCCAAGCCCTAATGCATTCATTCAGGCGAACAATATCACTTTAGAACTGCAATGCGACCGCATACGGTTTGCTCCAGCAGGCTATGAAGACAGCCAAGACATCGTGAACAAGCAGGGGCTTTCGTTTCGATTCATGAGCAACGGCACAGCTGAAGTCGGTGCGTTTCAGGCCGGGCGGGCCAACAGTTCCTTCCGGGTTGTGGACAATTACCCCGTCGAAATTGAGTTCAATGACGCCAATGACTACGTGTTTGTTCTGGATCAGATTGCCGCTAACGCGACGCTCAATCTCTCTATGACCGATCAGGACATTTCGTATGCGATCCTCGAATTGAAGGGGTCTTCGGCGGCCATCCGTTCGTTGAAACGCAGTTGTAGTAACCTCGCCTCGTCGGGTTCAGGTTTCCGTCCGGAAGCACCTGAAGGCGTAGTCTACTGCGGCGGGGGCGGCACTCAGCGACAGATCGAATATGCCATTGTCGACACCGGCAGCGACTGGGACGCGCGTGTTACGGTCAACGGTGAAACGATGGACGCAATGACGTCCTACAGCTACTTCGGCAATGCAGAGCCGCCGCGTGGCTTTATCGTCGCTCTCTTGGGCCAGGACCGTTCCGAGTTTCTCGTTTTTGAAGATGGTTCAGAGCGTTGGATCGAATACGGAGACTATCGATATGATCAGTGCAACTAGGCGCGCCGCGAAAGTGACCCTGATCTCGTCGCTGTTCTCTTTGACCATTGGTGCGGTTTTATGGGTCCTCTATTGGGTGCAAGGTGTGCAGATTGACGAGGACGGAGTGCTGCGCGAAGCGTTTTTCCTTCTCGGCCTTGGATGGACATTCACCTTAGGTGCAGTGGCGATGCTTCTGACGTCGCTGTTTCTCTATTTTTGGAACCGTTAATGCGGCTCTTCGCCTTAGTCGCGGCGATGGTAGTGCTGGTGACTGCCGCGTTCTGGGCGGGCGCGCGTGTACAGCTGGCCGTACAGGAGGACAACTGCCTGGACCTCGGCGGTGGAAGACATCCAGGGGACTACCCGGTATGCGTGGTAGAGCGATTTCCTGACTGGATTTCCATCGGCCCGATTGCTCTAATGCCTGCTGCTGTCCGCGAAATGAGCACCGAAGAGACCGGCAATGAGCAAGTGATCCTTCGGCTCGAGCTAAACAAAGACGCTGCTTTCGCCGTGGCGGGCCTGACAAGAGCGAAGATCGGAAAGGACCTTGAGCTGCGAGTTGGGAACAGGATGGTTAGCGCCGTGACGGTCAGAGAGGAGATCGCGAACAGGCGATGGAACCTCATCCTTCCCAAGGAGGCCGCCGATCTCGCGGTGCGTGAATACCAATGACTCAGCTAGCGCAGCTTCCTGCATCGAAATAGAACAATTGTGCGGGTCTGCTAGAGGAAAATCTATGGTCGAAAAACTTAGATAGCACTCTCTGCCGCAGCCTTGATCTTCAGCTTTCTGCTTCTGGCGGGATGTGCAGATTCCGTCCGGCAAGGCGGCGCGTGACAAGACACCCTGTCGGTGGTTTTGGATCAGGGTCCGCCCAGCAATATCGAGCGGCTCAACGATGGTCGGCGAGCATACTAGTGGATTGTCGAATTCACAGGCACGCAACCGATTGTAACCAACGCAACGACGAATGTAGAAAACGACATTTTATGTTCTACCCTAGCGAATACGTCATCTACTACGTTCGAGCCCTATTAGTATCGTTGCCCTTATTCTTTCATTGCGACGCCGCAGGGATATAAGTGGGCCATAGAGGGGCTTTTCAACGGGCGACCCAGATGTAACTAACCTTGCACCGATTTAGGTTATGCAGAATACGGCCCGGAGATCATCTTAGCCATGGAAATAACGGGAATCTGCACTCATCATTGAGATTTATGGAATCATCAAATGACGGAAAACCTATGAACTATGATGTCGCGCACGCGCTTGCTTCTGGTGCCTTACTTTACGCCACCTATTGGTTAATGCAGCTTACCGGTGTCCTTGACGGAAAGAGCAAGGGAAGACAGCGGCTGACACTTGCGGTCGCCTTTGCAGTCGTTATTCTTTTGCTAAATCTAGTGTGGCCAACCGCCTGATGAGTTTCCTTTAAGACTAGTTCACGAAGTCGCCGGGAGAGCGCTACCGCATTCAGCTCTCAGGAACCCATCCGCATAAAGTGTAGATCTGGTAAGTGGAGGTTTCTTCGTCTGGTGAGTTTACAACCAGCAGCCTATTTTTCTCAAGCGGGGTTAAGAGCTGGCGGTAAGAATAGGTTGCACCGTCAAATGAGCAGGCCAGATCAACGATTTGCACCGCGGTTCCGCGAAGAGCCTGAACTTGAGCGTAAGCACAAGACCCGTCGTCCGATTTGCGCCCCTCGTCGTCATAGATGACGTATCCGGCACGAAGGTCCCCATATTCCTCCGAAATCCGCGCGCCTTCCGCGCACGAAAGACCTTCCGGGACATAGAGTCCAGAAAAATGAACCTTTTCGGCCACTACAATCGATGAACTCAAGCCATACAAGATAGCGGCAAGATGTACCGTAGATTTGGAAACCATGCGGTTATATCGCGCGCGAGGTCAGTGTGGGTCAAGGCGATTCCGTGTAACGCACAACTCAATCGCGCGCGTTGTTAGCACTTCCCTAAAGGCTATCGTTTGGGCCACGACCAAGGTATGGGTTCCGCCGCTTCGACAAAGGTTTCCCCAGTGGCTTTGCCGAGGTGATGCGTGAGCGCATTACCCTTGCTCAAAGCTTTGGCTAACGCTCGGTTGTGAGAAACGACGATGATCTGACTTCGCGCGGAGGCTTCTTTGATCAACCGAGCTAGAGGTGGGATTAAGTCAGGATGCAGGCTTGTTTCGGGCTCATTTAGGACCATCAGGCTAGGAGGTCGTGGCGTCAGTAAGGCCGCCACGAGGAGCAGGTATCGCAGGGTCCCATCCGACAATTCCGCAGTGCTGAGCGGGCGCAGCAACCCGTGCTGTTTCATTGTGAGGCTGAATAACCCATCTTTCGCATAAACCTCAATTGAACTTCCCGGAAATGCGTCCATGATGGTCTTTTCAAGTGTTGCCACATCGCCGATTTCCCGAATTGTCTCAATAGCTGCCGCCAGGTCCGAGCCGTCACTCGCAAGAATTGGAGTTCGGGTGCCGACCTGTTGCCTTCTGGCCGGGGCCTCACGATCAGTCCGAAGTTGATCATAGAACCGCCAATTCCGCATACGGTCTCGTAAATGCAGCAGCTCTAATGCGTTATTCGGATCGGCTGCGTGGGTCATCATACTGTCAAACGGTGGAAGGGTAGTGGCCGCCTGGTTCCAAGAACCGTACTCCGACCGTACCCGTACACACGGGCCACGGCGCTCTGCAAGCGCGTTGTGTCGGCTCAATGTCTCGCCGATCCACAATGCTTCGGACTTGATCTCAGGATCATTAGAAAAGGCTGAGGTTTCTGCTGGCAATCCAAGCTTGACTGCGTACCCGTAGTCTTCGGACGCAAAGCCAAGCTTTAGGCCGACTGGTTTGCTCCGAGTCGTTCCGGTGATGGGTACTTCACCCGTTTTCATCCCTCGAGACAGCACTTCAGGCCCCGCCCACATTGTGGAGCCCAACCCTACTTCAGACGCGAGTGTAGAGATGACACTACCTTGTGACACCTCGCTCAACATTCGAAGCGCGCGATACAGCGACGACTTTCCGACCCCATTGCCACCGGTAATTACCGTCAGGGGAGCAAGTGGCAGAACCAGATTTCGGAGAGATCGATAACCGGCGACAGCAACTGTAACAAGCATTTCAGTCTTTCCGGCTCCGGCGATCACACATCAACAGACGATCTATCAGACTAAACACAGGATGTCCGCAACAGGTTTTGATTAAGGCTTTCATGTAGCCGCTGCGAATGAGAGCTTTGTCTGTGGCTGACACAGTTGTATGGAACAAACTTCCTTGCTGTTATTTCTGTCCAAATGAGCTAGACGCACTAGAAAAAGGGAAGTGGGTAGTAGTTGTAAAGCCGCTTTTTATGAGGTTGGTATCCCTGAGCGAACTCCATGTTTGGCGCTCGCTGCCTGATGATGAGTGTCTGAGCATTTCTAAACGCTTCCGGCTGAACGCGAAGTGACTCCGGTTTAGCCGACCCAGAATACCCCATCAAGGAGGCGGCGGTCGTTGGCGATTTTGCGCCCAATCCTTATTTGTTGATTGTCAGCTCTCGTGCTGAGTTGGTCTGCATCGAAGACAACAACTTGCCTCAAGCCAATTACCTGATACGCATCATCATCGTAACAAACTAGACCCCAGCCGGGTTCTCCACATCCCTTCCCAAGGCAGCGAGGTCTGAGTATCGGTCGCCGATCCGGTGGTGCGGGCGACCACGGGTTGATGCCCCCAGAGCCACAACAAGTTCATCCACATCCGGCGCCTCGTAGATTGAAAACTGGACGGTCAGGTAGTGCGACCGCCGCCCGGTATCATGTTTGTCCATCAGCGGGATCTGAATTTGGGTGTTCGCGGGCCCTCGCGTGTTTGTGAAACCGAGATAGCTTTTTGCACCCACTGCCTCACGATAATAATTTCCGTACTGCAGGGTGTGAATAAGCGCGGAGGCATGTTCAATCTCACAACTTGTCCCGGCGATACAGGCTTTTCCGTAGGCTTCTATCGCATCGCCTGACCCCGCCAGAGCGATCAGTCTGTTGGTGAGCATCTCTCCCAGAACTGGCGCCATGCGCTGAATCTCTGGTGAAAGATCATCGACAAAGCCACGTCCTGCCCAAGGGTTTCTGACCACCGCTGCCACGCCGATCATGCGCAACACGGGTTCCGAAGGTCGGCCTCCTTCTGTGTGAATATCCTCATCAAAGGTGACTACCTTGCGCAATTCGGGGATCATATTGCTTCTCCTGTCAAACGTGATAGCTGTGGTGCCCGGTCGGTGTGTGTACGACGCCTTCGACTTCAGTTCCGTGGTAGAAACCAAATGTACCGTGGCTGTTTTCCTTTGCGTACCGGCGCAACATCGAATTTTCAGCCCCGTCGCGTACGCGTTCCAGCGGCAAGTCGCCGAGATCAAAGTACTGCATGCCGTCAGGGGGCTGCCCATGAACGCTTCCGTGGTAGATGATCCGCTGCGTCCCGCTTTTGGATATTCGATAAACCGCATAAGGATGCGCCAGCTCTACAATCAAATCTCGGTTTGACAGATCAGTGATCAGCCCATCTGCAGAATTGTTATTTGCAGGAGCAACCGGCACTGAAATGTGCCCGCTTTTGTCAACGGAGAGTAGGACCCGATCTTCGTTGGCCAGTACCGCTCCGACGGTCACACCACCTGCAGTGGCGGCCTCTGTCAGGGCACTGTTGAGCCCCAAATCGAAATAGGCACCGCGAAAGTAGCCCAGCGGATGTCCCTCGCGCGTTTCGAAATCCTCCACGCGGCCGATCAGGATCAGATGGTCACCAGCATCGACCAAACGGTGTCGGGCACAGCTGAACCGGGCGAGCGCGCCGTCTATCGTGGGCATGTTCCGCGCGTCAGGTTGCCAGGCTGCAATGTCGAATTTTTTGGCTGATTGAGACGCGAAAAGGCCCGAGATTTCTTTTTGGTCGTCCGACAAGACGTTGACCGTGAAATAATCCGCCTGCAGGAAGGTTTCAAAGGACAAGGCCTGCTTACCGACACAAACCAAGAGTAGAGGTGGGTCGAGAGAAACGGAGGTAAATGAGTTCGCCGTGAACCCGCGCGGGGTCCCGTCCGGCTGCCGGGTAGTTACCACTGTCACACCGGTGGCAAAGCGCCCGAAGGCGTCGCGCAGCGCCTTCCCGGCTAAGGGTTCCGTCGACTCCGGTGGGGGCAATCCTTCCAGAATGCTATTGTGCTCACCTAGCGCAGGAGGGGTCGTCAGTGCACCTTGGCGGTGCCGACCGAACCGCAACGGGTTTGCTGCCACGATCCAAGGTTCATGTCCCGCATCCGGATGCGGGACCTTCGCCAGCATGCCGCGGCTGGCTACATGAGGGTCGGCCGCGATGTCCGAGATAGTGTTCATCGGGCCGAACGGGACCTGGCCACCCAGTGTTGCCGTCAATTGCTCCTTAGTCCGTTGTCGGGTCCAATCGCTTACAATTTGGTTGACTTCGGAAGCATGGTTGCCCCGGGCCGACCTTGTGGAGAAGCGGTCATCTTGTCCAAGTGACGGTTGCCCCATCAGCCGTGTCAAAAGCTGCCAAAACGCATCATCGACAATACCAAGCGCGATGTGGCCATCGGCTGCCGGGTAGAGGCCAAACGGGGAAAGGAATGGATGCCCGTTGCCTTCCGGTCCGGGCACCTCTCCTGTCACGTCATGCAAGTAAACCATTCTTTCGCAGAGCGAGATCATGGCATCATACATGGCCACATCCACAAACTGCCCTTTGCCCGTCGCTTCGGCCTCGCGCAGGGCCGCCATGATACCGAAAGCCATCATCATGCCGGTGAATATGTCACCCACCCCGGGTCCGGTCTTGGTGGGTGTGTCAGCATTCGGTCCGGTGACGGACATCAGACCGCCCATGAAGGCGTTCGGGCGATGCTGGCAAACGCTGGCACGCAAATGTTTGCGGCGTCTGAAGATTCAGAGGTACGCGAACATGTGTCCAGGTCCATCGGTGACAAAACAGTAATGAGCAAGTCGAAGTCTCGGGCGCTCGGCAAAATGGAAATGGGCAGCATATCAGAGCGAGAAGAAGGCATTCGTCTGCTGCGTCCGGAACATGTAGGCCGACTGCCAGAAAATGAGGTTGTGCTGATCCGTGAAGGCAAGATGCCAGTGATTGCAAACAAGATCCGATACTTCGAAGATCCGTATTTCATGCAGTTCCTTGGGGGTGATGTACCGAAAATTAAAGGCACACATCGGGATCTCGCTGACGAACAGGCCAAGGACACAGCGAAGGCTCTGGCTGAGGCGAAACCGGCCCCTGCCCCGAAGAGAGAGGTTTCGGAAAAAGATCAGGAACTTCAGGCGGCATTTGATGCACAGCGCACGGTCGCAAAGCGGAAAAGCCGGTCAGCGAAAGATATGGCGATGGAGAAAATGAGAGCCAAACGGCCAGAAGGTAGTGCCTCCGCTTGACGGGGGTGCTGTTTCAGCAATCCGCGTGTGAAAACACGGTGATCAGCCACGCAATTTTGAACTGCACAAGAAAGGCCACCTCAAATTAGCTCCTTGCAGTTCATGGCTCGGTTTCCCAGGTTATTCAGACGCTCGTCTCGACGGCCTTAAATACCTGATGGGGTCTAAATCGGATTGCAGCTGTTCGTGCAGATCGCGGCGAAGAGGGGAAAAGAGCCCAAAATACAAAATGCTTCAACGCGCTTTAAGGTCAGCGATGCGCAGAAAGCGGGCTTTGCAAAGTTCGGAGTTCGGCCCAATCCGGACGTGAGTTTAGAGTTAAGTTGTTGCGGAGGGTTCTCCAAAGCTGCTGTTCACACGCGGCGCTTCGTTCACATGGTCGGCATGTGCGCAACGCTGATTCACCCGACGTTCGACCTAACAGAAAGATGGGTCTAAGCGGAACGCCCTAATATCAAGGCCGATTTACAACAAAGCTCGGCACTATCCCTGCCTTCATGATCGCTGTTTCAACATCATGCCCTGCGAAGAAACCGAATCCAGAGATGAGCGCGGAAGCTATGCCTGCATTTCGTGCACCTAGAATGTCGGTGTGCAGGCTGTCGCCAACCATCAGAACCCGGGATTTGTCGATGTGCCCCAGGCGGCTGAATGCAAGATCATAGATGTTGGCGAAAGGTTTTCCAAAGAACTGAGGGGTGACGCCTGTCCGGTCTGCTAGCCGGTGCGCGAAAAGACCGGGTTCTTTGGAGAAACCGTACTCGCGCGGAGCGACAATGTCAGGATTGCCCACCAATACCGGGCGGGGACGCTCCAGCAAAGCGGCCTCTAACATGGCTTGTCGCGTTTCATTCCAAACAGCTGACCCAATCATCAAAAATCCGTCTACGGTTTCGTAGGGCTTCGGGTCATCCTCCAGGTAGGATAGTTTCAACTCCTCCAGATCGCGAAGGCCGGCACTTGGAGTTGCCATCAATCCCCAATGTAACTCATTTTGGCCGTTTAGCTCAGACAACAACGTGGCCCGACTGGTGATCACGTCTTGTGGCGCGAAGTTGTAGCCAAGCCCATAGTATTTCTCGATAAGAGTTGTGTGGGGAAACCCTGCAGCATTCGATACGACCAGAACACGTTTGCCGGCGGCTGTCAGCGACCTGACCCGATCTGGTGTATCTGGGATTGCCGTATCACCAATATTGAGAACTCCGAAGGCATCGAGGAGGAACACGTCAAACTCGTGAGCGATATCCTCCAGCGTGTCCACCTGACGATAGCTCACTTCAGTAGATCTGGGTTGCGGAAGGCGATGTCTTACAGCCTCGTAGGCCTCAAAAGCCTCTTGCGCAGAGAAACCGGTCAAATGATGGCCCCTCTTACTTTCGCCGAAACCCATTCGCTGATCATAACCGCGACCAGAATTACAATCAGGATCAGACTAACTTGCGGCCAAGCCAGTACGTTGAGCGAAGCCGACAATTGCAACCCGATACCCCCGGCTCCAACCAGCCCGAGCACCGTGGACTCGCGGATGTTGATATCCCAACGGAAGACGGCAATGCCCGCGAAAGCGGGTAGGATTTGCGGTACGATCCCATAGGCCATGACCTGCCAGCGTGAAGCACCGGTTGCTGTGATTGCTTCGACCTGCGTGTGATCAATTTCCTCAATCGCTTCGTAAAGAAGCTTTGCGCAAAACCCGATTGAACGAATGGCGATTGCTATGACACCGGCGAACACTCCGGGACCAATAATCGCGATCAAAAGAAGAGCCCAGATCAACGAGTTTATAGAGCGGGTCGAGACAATGACCAACAAGGCAATCGGTCGGATGAACAAGGCCGATGGTGTGGTGTTGCGGGCCGCCAAAAAGGCAACTGGCACTGCCATGCACAGGGCAATTATGGTTCCCAGGGTGGCAATGTTTAGCGTGTCCCAAATCGGGCGACCCAACTGGGTGATGTAATCCCATTTAGGAGGCGTTGCACGGGTCCAAATATCGTTGGCGATGCGGGGCGCATCCCAGACGAAAAACCAAGTCGTCGACTCTGAGATCAGCTGCCAGCAGTAAACAAAGATCGCTACGCCCAGCAACCAGCCGAACCAACGGACTAAGCTCTGACCCGTTGTCCGGCGACGCCAGATTTGCGCATCGTCGCGTTCAAGTATCGGCATTACTGAACCCTCGCTCGTATAATTCCCGAAAGGTATTCAAGTGCCATCACGATGCCGATGATAAGAATGAGAATGGCTGCCGCAGTGTCGTATTCATAGCGGTCGAATGCGGTGTTCAAAGTTGCACCAATCCCACCAGCCCCCACGAGCCCGAGGATCGCGCTTTCTCTGAAATTGATGTCGATCCGATACATGGAAAGGCCCACAAGTCGCGGCATAACCTGGGGCTGAACTCCATAGTTGATCCATTGTGGCCAACGCGCTCCAGAGGCCTTAATCGCCTCAGCCTGAACCTTGTCCATGGCTTCGATATCTTCGGCCAGAAGTTTTGAGAGAAACCCGATGGTGGCGAAAGAAAGCGTCAGAAATCCGGCCAGCGGGCCAAAGCCAAAGATAGCCACAAGCAAAATGGCAACGATAATCTCTTGCAATGCCCGACTAATCGCGACAATGCCTCGGCAAATCATGTAGATTGGCAATGGCGCGATATTGCGGGCAGCCCCCAACCCAATCGGGATCGAAATCAGGATGCCCACGACCGACGCGGCCACGGTCATCACGATACTTTCCAGAAGGCCGCTCCAAATATCTGTCCACCGTGAAATGAAGTCTGGGCTGGTGAACGCAAGCACAAACGCCCAACCTCGATCCAACCCTTCATAGACACGGCCCCAATCAACTTCGATGGTCATGAACGCCGCGATCAGGTAGGCGAAAAAGCCAAGGAGCAATGCCCAGCGGAGTAATGGGTTTTTGACAAAGGCAGGCTTACGCCAGCCTTTTCCCAGCATGTCGTCTAACTCTCGATGGCTCATTCTGCAGCCTCGACATCGTCATCTTCGTCCACTTTTTCGATGGTTGCTTCCCAATCTTCTTCCCCATAGATCTCGGTCAGCTTCTCAGGGGTAAGGCCTGTGGGAAGCCCATCATATACAATTTCGCCAAATCGGAGTCCTACGACGCGGGGAACAAACATCTGAGCGAGCGCCACATCATGGATATTGATAATGGCTGCCAATCCACGTTCCTGACATAACTCGGTGATGAGACGCATAATCTGACGGCTGGTCTTTGGGTCCAGCGAAGCAGTTGGTTCATCGACCAACAGCAGTTTTGGGTTCTGTATCAGTGCCCGGCAGATGCCGACCCTTTGGCGCTGACCGCCAGAGAGTTCGTCCGCCCGTTTATCCGCCATGTGCAACAGCCCCACCCGATCGAGTAGCCGGAAGGCTTCGTCCACATCCGACTGCGGATACCGCCGTAGAAAGCTGCGCCAGAACCCCACATAGCCCAACCTGCCGGACAATACATTTTCCATCACTGTAAGGCGTTCGACCAAGGCATATTCCTGAAAGATCATGCCCATTTCGCGGCGTGCCTTCCGTAATGCCCCCGATCCGAGTTTGGTCAGGTCCACATCATCCAAAAGGACACCGCCGCTTGTAGGTTCAACCAACCGGTTGACACAGCGGATCATCGTCGATTTGCCCGCGCCCGAGGGCCCAATCAACGCAAGAACCTGTCCTTTTGGAACCTCAAGATCGATTGCCTTCAGCGCCTGATCCCCGGTCTTGTATGTTTTCGTTAGCTTCTGAAGACGCAGCATGAAATGCCCCAGATTAGGGTGAACGGCGGGCCCATTCAGGCCCGCCGGATTAGTGAAAGGTTATTGGCAGGCGTAAGAAACGCCATTTGCTGCGTCGATTTTACGAATGACGTCCCAGAATTCCTGATAAGTCATCTCCAGGAATTGGCCTTCGTTTGATTTTGAGAACTCAGCTTCAAGTGTCGTCCCCTCCCAATCGAAATTGAAGAAGGCATTGCGGATCTTTTCCTGCAGCTCGGGTGTCAGGTTGTAGACGGTGCCAAACCCAGTGGTCGGGAAAGTCTGCGACTTATAAATCGTAATGACATCATCCTCATTGATCACGTCACGAGAGATCATCCGCGATTTAACCGAGTTCGCAATTGAGGCCGCTAAGTAGTCTTTGTTGGCAACACCTAGGATCGAGTTGTCGTGCTTGCCCGAATAGACAGGCTCAAAATCGCGTTCGGGCAGAAGATCAAAGTCGCTTTTCAGGATCGCGGAAGGCGCTTTGAATCCCGAGTTCGATGTGGGGGATGTAAAAGCCAGTTGCTTTCCCTTGATGTCTTCAACCTTTTCGATGCCCGAACCCGGATAGGTGATGATTTCCATCTCGTAACCAAAATTACCGTCCTTCGAAGCCATTATTGTGAATGGACGGAACCCTGCGCAGTTTACCGCAAGTGGGTTGGAGCCGGTGTTGAATCCCGCAATATGCAGGCGCCCTGAGCGCATCGCCTCGATCTGAGCTGCGTTGTTCTGGACTGGAAAAAAGACAACGTCCTTGCCCGTTTCTGCTTTCAAATGGTCGAGAAAGTCTGACCACGCAGTTTTGTATACGGCGGGATCTTCAACCGGCGTGTAAGCAAAGATCAAGGTGTCTGGATCTATTTGCTCGGAAGGATCTGCAGGGATATCCGCGATCAAATCCCCGTCGGCATCACAAAAACGCTCGTCCAAGTCACCGCGTGGACAATCCTGCGCCGACGCTATTCCACTCATCGACATGAGTGCGATTGCAGATGCCCCAAGCAATAGTTTGATATCGATCTTCATGTTTTCCTCCCAGTCATGTGCGGTGCTTTTTGTCCGCTGTTAATCAATCATTTTATGTCTACCCGGCGACGAGAACGTCGACCTCGGCGCCCTCAATAGCGTTACGCAATTCTCCTGTCGGTTTTTTGTCGGTGACTATGGAATCCAAGTCGTTAAGGCCTCCTACTTGAGACAAGCCTTTCCGGCCGAATTTCCCGGAATCAACAAGAAGGTGCCGTTTCTCGGCACGCATCAGCATCACCCTCTTTACTGCCGCAAAACCCCGCACTGTTTCTGAAGGACCATCCGTCGAGAACCCAGAGGAACCGATCATGCACCTGTCGACGTTGAAACGGGACAGAAATTCCAGCGTCTCGGTTCCGATAGTTGCAGACTCAGTTGCCAAGTATTCCCCCGGGCATAACAGGACTTGCGCAGCCCCATGGCCAAGGGTCATAGCTACAGGAATGGAATTGGTGATTACCGTGCAAGGGGTACCAATATAAGCCAGTGCACGTGCCATTTCGATTGTGGTCGAGCCGGAATCGATCATGACCGTTTCGCCGCTCTGGATCAGTTCTGCCGCAATGGCACCTATCCGTTCGCGTTCTTCAACCTGAGCGTTCGTTCGTTCATCCAAACCCGGATAGTGCCCTTGCGCTGCGGCTGAGGCCCCCCCGTGTGCCCGCGCTATCAAGCCGTCATTCGATAGAGCATCGAAATCTCTACGTACCGTCTCGTTGGAGACGTTGAACCGCTGTGCCAGTTCGTTGATGCGAACGTGCGGGCGCAGCTTCAGCTCCAACAATATCTGTTGGCGCCGGTCGGATTTCTTTACCCGGCTCTGGTTCTTTTCAGACATTTTGCCGCGCGTTTTTGTTTTGGACATCCGACGACCCGACTAGGCTTCGAAAGCTACTTTTGTGGGCTTTCGGTCATATTGCAATATTTTTTGTTGCATAACCCTCGGAAGGTTGTGAGAATTCGAGCGAACACAAGTATTTCAAAGCGCAAAGCAAAGATGCACAGGCTGATCAAATTCAGAATACGAGCCAAGGCAAAGCGTTAACCGGCCAACCTGCCAATCAGACAGCTTCCTTTTGGTTCTTGATCGTGTGGCATTGAGGGGCGGCATGGGCGACAGCGAGACGGCAGATCAGATTGCGGCGCTTCCGATGCGCTGGGATAAGAGTGGCAAGTTGCGCGTTCTTATGGTCACTTCGCGGGATACCGGCCGGTGGGTTATCCCAAAAGGATGGCTAATAGAGGGCAAAAAACCATGGCATGCCGCAGAAATAGAAGCTCAAGAAGAAGCAGGCGCAGTCGGCACCATATCGAAACGGCCAATCGGTCATTTTTTCTATGATAAACGATGCGAGGGGCGAAGCAGCGTTCGCTGCCGCGTTACCCTTTATCCTCTGGTCGTCGAAAAGTTGAAGCGACGCTGGAAGGAAGAAGGTGAACGAACGCGTCATTGGTTCTCACCGGCAAAGGCCGCAAAGCTGGTTCAAGAAAGAGACCTGTCAGAATTGCTGGATAATCTAACAGACGATCCAGAACTCAAAACTGTCATAAAGAAACTTCGAAAGGCTGCATGAGGAAGGGCATGAAAGAACCGGGAAACCCGGACGCATTACGCTCATAGGGAGGAAAAATATGAGGAAATTGACATCCACTGCGGTTGGATCGGTGATTGCCCTGGCTGCGTCACTGTCGGCGGCACAGGCCGATAAATTGACTTTCTATTGTTCGGCACAGGAAGACTGGTGCCAACTCATGGCGCGAAGCTTTGAAGATGCGACTGGCATCGACGTCAACATGACCCGGAAGTCGTCAGGTGAAACCTTTGCACAAATCCGCGCCGAAAGCTCGAACCCGAAAGGGGACGTTTGGTGGGGCGGTACCGGTGATCCGCATTTGCAGGCTGCCGAAGAGGGCCTGACGATGGAATACATTTCGCCAATGCGTGACCAACTTCATGATTGGGCGATATCCCAGGCAGAAAGCGCGGGTAACAAGACGATTGGCATCTATTCAGGCGCACTCGGCTATGGCTACAACGCCGATCTTGTCGCTGCCAATAACCTGCCCGAACCTGCCTGCTGGAAAGACCTGCTGAAGCCCGAATACAAGGGCCACGTTCAGATGGCGAACCCGAACTCATCAGGTACGGCCTATACCACGCTAGCGTCGATGGTGCAGATCTTCGGCGAAGATGAAGGCTTTGAGTTCATGAAAGGTCTGCATTCGAACATCAACCAATATACCAAGTCTGGCTCTGCGCCCATCAAAGCCGCTGGTCGCGGTGAGAACACCATCGGTATCGTCTTTATGCATGACGCTGTGAAGCAGGCCGTTTCAGGATTCCCGATTAAGGTCGTCGCACCGTGCGAGGGCACAGGATACGAAATTGGCTCGATGTCGATTATTGAAGGAGCCCGCAACGAAGAAGAAGCGAAAAAGTTCTATGACTGGGCGCTGTCACCCGAAGCCCAGAACCTTGCTCTTCAGGTCAACGCGTTTCAAGTGCCATCGAATAAAGGCGCAGAAACTTCGGATAGCGCGCCTGACATGAGTCAGATCAAGCTGATTGACTATGACTTCAAAAAGTATGGTTCCTCAGACGAACGGAAGCGTCTGTTGCAGAAATGGGACGAAGAGGTTTCGACTCTGCCGCAGTAAATGACTGACCGGACTTCAAAAACGACCCATCCGGTCCTGATCTTCTGGATCGCGGCCGGGTGGGTCGGATTCTGCCTGTTGCCTTGGTATATGGTCGACGGTGGCCTTTGGTCGTTCGAGTGGCTTTTGGACGGCTACCCATTCGATGAGGATTTTGCCCCTGCGGCGTTTCTGATTGGGCAGGGTGAAAAATTTTGGCTCGCTCCGCTCCTGATCGCACTCGTCCTGCCGCTATTGGTGTTGAAGCGCCCCAAATCTGATCCACTTTACGCCAGAATACTGATCCTGTCAGGGGCGCTTGGCTTCGGCTGGCTGATCGCTCAGGGGTTCAGCATTGGCATCAGAGGCTTCAACTTCCATTGGTTGGAGGCGATGTTTGGCGAACTTGGCGACCGTCAGTTTGGAATGGGCTATGGCGCAATGATATGTGCCTCAAGCTTTCTGTTCCTGCTTACACAGGGGATCGCGGCAAGAGGTGCCATTAACGGCGACGTCTTCGTCGTCAGCGCCATCGGCGGCGTGATTACAATTGTCACAGCCTTCGTCTTTTTCCCCATCGCCAAGATGCTTTTCGCTGCCTTCGTCACCGAAGATGGCGCCTATTCTATCGCGGTATTCTTCTCGAAGTTTTTCGATGATCGACTGTGGGGGCTGGGGTGTTTTCAGGGAGCGCGTTGTGGCGCCGCCTGGAATTCACTGTTCCTTGCCATCCTCGTTGGTGTCATCACCACGGTCCTGGGGCTTTGCTTTGCACTGGTCGTGACGCGCTCAGGTTTTCGCCATAAACGCGCGCTGCGGGCTCTGACCGTTCTGCCAATAATCACCCCGCCATTCGTGATCGGCCTGGCGCTGATCTTGCTTTTTGGCCTTTCTGGGTCGGTCACCCGGTTCATTGCCGAACTTCTCGGCACCCAGCCGACACGCTGGCTGTACGGAATGCCAGGCATCCTGATCGCACAGACACTCGCGTTCACGCCAATTGCGTTTCTTGTTCTGATAGGTGTGGTTGAAGGCGTCTCTCCGTCGATGGAAGAAGCGGCTCAAACGCTCCGTGCCAGCAGATGGCAGACATTCAAGACGGTTTCCTTGCCCCTGATGCGGCCCGGGCTTGCAAACGCATTTCTTCTGGGCTTCATCGAAAGCATGGCCGATTTTGGCAACCCACTTGTATTGGGCGGCAATTTCGACGTGCTTTCGACCGAAATATTCTTTGCCATCGTTGGCGCTCAATACGATCAAGGCAGGGCCGCAGTTCTGGCCATGGTGCTGCTGTTCTTTACTCTTTCCGCCTTTTATGCGCAGCGTGTCTGGCTGGGGAAGAAAAGCTACACAACCGTCACCGGCAAAGGGGATGCCGGCGTTCATCCTCTGATGCCAATTGGTCTTTCAGTTCCGGTACTACTCATCGCTCTGGGCTGGGCGCTGTTCACAATTGTTGTTTATGCGATGATCATTTACGGAAGTGTCGTCGAGTTGTGGGGTGTCGATAACTCGCTAACTATCAAACACTATGTCACCGCATTCTCCGTACGTTTCGAAGAAGATAGCATTCGCTGGACCGGAGCCGCTTGGGACAGTTTCTGGACCACCATAACGATCGCGGCCATTGCTGCCCCATTGACTGCCGCCGTAGGTCTGGTGACCGCTTATCTGCTGACCAGGCAAAGTTTTGCAGGCAAGAACGCTTTCGAATTTGGAACAATGTTGTCCTTTGCTATCCCCGGAACAGTGATAGGCGTCAGCTACATCCTAGCCTTCAACGTTCCGCCAATTGAAATCACGGGTACTGGTGTCATTCTCGTTGTCAGCTTTATCTTCCGAAATATGCCGGTTGGCGTTCGTGCGGGGATCGCGAGCATGTCGCAGCTTGACCGCAGCCTTGATGAATCCTCGCTGACCCTTGGTGCAAACTCGTGGCAGACGTTCCGAAACGTCATCCTGCCGCTATTGCGCCCTGCGATACTTGCTGCGCTTGTTTACAGTTTTGTCCGTGCCATGACGGCGATCTCGGCTGTCATCTTTTTGGTCAGCGCAGAATATGACATGGCGACCAGCTACATTATCGGTCGGGTCGAGAATAACGACTATGGCCTTGCGATCGCCTATTCGACGACGCTGATCTTTGTGATGCTCGCGGCGGTCGGTTTACTGCAACTACTCGTTGGCCGGGTCCAGATTGGTCGACGCACGCAACACGGAACGGAGGCATCGCGATGACCGACGCCAAAATCGGTTCCAAGGCCGCCCCGGTGCGCTTTGAGAACGTGTCGAAAGTATTCGGTAAAGACGTCGTCGCCGTCGACAACATCAACCTGCATGTCGATGCAGGAAAACTCGTCACACTGCTTGGTCCGTCAGGCTGTGGGAAAACAACGACTTTGCGCATGATAGCCGGGTTGGAAATGGCAAGCTCGGGCAAGATCCTAATTGGTGATCGGGACGTGACCAAATTGCCTGCCACCGACCGCGACGTATCCATGGTTTTCCAGTCATACGCGCTTTTCCCTCACATGAGCGTGCTGGAAAACGTGATGTATGGCCTCACATTCTCAGGCTTTGCAAAGGATGAAGCCCGCGCCCGCGCTATGTATGGATTGGAACTGGTCGGTCTTCAGGGGTTCGACAATCGTCTTCCCTCGGAACTTTCAGGGGGCCAACAACAACGTGTTGCCGTCGCCCGCGCGCTGGTTCTTGAGCCGCAGGTTCTGCTGTTCGACGAGCCGCTGTCCAATCTCGATGCCAAGCTTCGCCGTCAGGTGCGAGAGGATATTCGGGCAATCCAGCAAGATCTTGGTTTGACAGTTGTTTACGTGACCCACGATCAGGAGGAGGCACTGGCAGTCTCGGATGAGATTGTCGTCATGCGCAACGCAGCGATCGCCCAAATGGGCACACCACGCCAGCTTTACGATGCCCCGAACGATCGTTTTGTCGCCGATTTCATAGGTGAGGCAAACCTATTGGATTGCCAAATCGTCGATATCAATGGCGACGTGGCAACGATAGAAATAGAAGGCTACCGCCACACGCTGCCACGTCGCGGTTTGTCCGAAGGAAACGCAACCATTGCAGTGCGACCCTCGCGTCTGGTTATCGGCTCAGACCAAGGCATAGCAGCCAAGGTGGCGAAGGCGACCTATGTTGGCGTTCGAATGGAATATACGCTGATCGGTGCATTCGGTCAGGTTTTTGCCGTACACGATGACGTCGATGCGCCGCTTGATCCCGGCGCCGAAATCAGAATGGGTTTTGCTGACAAAGGGCCCGTTCTTTTGCCGGATTAAATGCCGAAACTCATTATCATCACACACCCCGAGGTCTCTATCGATCCTGCCGTCCCGATAACTGAGTGGGGCTTGAATGCTGTGGGCCGTAAGCGCGCTACTGAATTTGCATCCAGTGGAATCTTGTCCAACGTCACTCAGATATGGACCAGCGACGAGCGGAAGGCCCGCGAAACAGGCGAGATTCTTGCTGCACCACGAAAGCTATCCGTGAAATGCAATTTGGATCTTGGTGAGAATGACCGCAGCGCAACCGGTTACTTGCCGCTGAAAGATTTCGAAGCCGCGGCAGATGCTTTCTTTGCTCAGCCGGAAAGTAGCTATCGCGGTTGGGAACCAGCGATCGAAGCACAGATACGCATTCTTCGGACAGTCACTAAGATTATCCGGTCGCATAATGCCGGGGATCTTGCAATTGTAACGCACGGAGCAGTGGGCACACTGCTTTGGTGCGCACTCTCGAATTGTTCGATAGACCGCAAGCACGACCAACCCTCACAAGGCCATTTCTGGCAGGCAGATTTAGCTACGCTCAAGCCTGATTCATGTTGGGTCTCTTTGACGTAGGAGCTAAGCGTTCCAAGCGTTCTCTGCGATCTCACGCAACGTCTCGAACACATCTGGTGTCCCCACGATCACGCGCCCGCCGTCTCGGATCATCTCATCGGCGTCCTGATCCTCGACAACGCCACCCGCTTCCGAGACCAGCAATTGCCCAGCCAGACAATCCCATGCATTCATGTGCTCCTCCACGTAACCCAAAAGGCGCCCGGCAGCGACGTAAGCCAATGAAAGCGCTCCGCTGGCGTTTCTGTGAAACATCGCCCCGTGCTCGATCAGATCCTCGATAACAGGTAAGACATGATGGCTCTCAATCCGGTTCGAGTATCCCACAGCCACTGTTCCATCTTGCAACGGCACTCCTAACGCGACGCTTATCGGTGATCCGTTAAGTGTCGCAGTTTCTCCGCGAGTTGCGACAAAAGTTTCATCCACGTTTGGATCGTGGATCACACCAATTTCCGTTTGGCTCTCAGTGACACCAGCCAGAACAATAGTCCATGCAGGAATACCGTTCACGAAATTCGTGGTCCCATCAATAGGATCAATAACCCAGTCAAAGCCACTCTCTCCCGCTACCGCGCCATGCTCTTCACCGTATACGCCATCTTTGGGCCACGCCTCCGCGATTCTTTGACGAATGAAAGTCTCGACGTTCTTGTCCGCCTCGCTCACCCAGTCCTGAGCGCCTTTTTGATCAACAATAAGATTGACCCGATCTGCAAAGAACTTTTTGGCAAGTAGCCCAGCGTCCTCGCAGACTTCGGTGGCAAAGTCTCTGCGTTCTGAAAGTCGAGACATAGGTGCTCCTTTTTCGGTTGGAGAGTTGCTCAGCAGCATTGTAGGCCAAGCGAAGACTAGACAACCAGATAGTCTTTTCGTTTGCTTCAGGTGCCAATATTGGCACCACAAACCTTGAGTTCCGAGTGTCTACGATCTGCTCCGCGATCAATCTCCCGATCAATAGTTCTCTAATTTCTGTTTGCATTCGATGTAGAGCCGACTTGCGGTAGCGCAGCCAAAATCCTGAAACACCCACACTTTGAATGTCAGCTTACTTTCCGGCGCTCAAGTTGGTCTCTGCGCGCAACAAAGGTCGGCTCCCCATTCGAACCGCAGATCTGAAGTTTCCGCTTTGGGCTGAGACCAGTCATCAGAAAGCGATGAGTCTACGGCAACTTTGTCCGCGTAGCAGACATTCCCTGAATTTTGCCGAACGTCTGCTCTGAGCCCAAAGGAGACTTAGGCTATGGGCGCAGCATTTGTCGTTTGGGCGGGAAGCGGAAGTTCGCTGCAGCCGCGAGCAAACCTGGCTGCAATGATCGAAGCCGCCATTCAATCGGCGCAATTTCCGGGCTCTGTTCTGCACCGCCGCAGGGCGGCTCCGAGCCCAAAGTGCAAATTTCTGCACCGTGCATCAATGCCGGCAATGCGCAGAATGCTGACTTTGCAAATTTACGAGAACGGCTCAAATGAAATTGCCTTTAACCAAGCAGCAACAAGTTGGGGGTGTCGTCTGGCAAACTTACCGTTCGCAGTATCCCAACAGAATCTCTGAGCCGAACCCGAAATTGCTTCAAGGTTGCGTAAACAACGTTGGTTCCTCACTTTGAGAAAACGTAATCCATAGCAAGATTGAAAGAGAATTAAATGAAACGCCTGTTTCCATCTCTGCCGGAGAACGCGACACTTGGAAGTGTCTATCAAGCCTTTCCAGATAAACTTTCTCCGCTTTGTGCGTACGAAAGCCTTGTGATGAGGGGCGAGAGCGACCTCTCGGTTGCTGAACGTGAACTCATTGCGGCCTATGTCTCGGGATTGAATGCTTGTGCGTATTGCCATGGGGCGCACATCGTTTTCGCCAAAGCCTACGGTATTGAAGTCGAGACAATCGAGGCACTGATGGAAGACCGCGATACGGCGCCCGTCGAGGATCACCTCAAACCGTTGCTGGCATACATTGAAAAGCTCACTGTCTCACCATCCCGAATGACAGAAGCCGACGCTAGAGCAGTCTACGCGGCAGGCTGGTCGGAGAGTGCGCTGTTCGATGCTATCCAAGTTTGCGGTGTCTTTAATCTCGTGAACCGCTTCATAGAAGGAACAGGTGTCCAAAGCCCTGGCACCGACCCAAGAGAAGCGGACGAAGCCACTTTAAACCGATGCCGCAGTGACAGCTTCTATACCGATTTCGGACGAGAGAACGGCCTCGACATCCCTTGAATTGATGTTGTTCTAACGTTCGAAACGCCACGAAAAGCTGGTCCGATAGAGCGGCAGATGCGTCCTTCGCTCTCGGGGTTAAATCATTCGTCGGATCAAGTCGGCGCATTCATTTATTGTTGGTGGATCCATGTTCAAGCCTCAACGATCCGTCCTGCTTTTCGTAGATAACTCAATTTCTGATAAGGTTTTGGGGGCATGTGGGCTTTGTAAGGGTGGAGAGTTGCTTAAATTTGACGCTGAAACAACGAAATTACTTGAAATCGCCTATCAAGGCGCAGAACTGACGCGGCGAAGACAGGCTTCATTCGATGCGCTGTGCCCGGCTCCTGGTGAAACTATTTTGGACATCGGTTGTGGCAACGGGATGTTGACAGTTGAGTTGGCCCGGGCAGTTGGCTCGGATGGCTATGTCATCGGGATCGACCCAAGCGCTGACATGACGGCAGCTGCTAGAGAACGGTGCAGCGACTACGCAAACGTGGAGTTTCGTGCTGGTGCCGCAAATAGCTTGCCCATTGAGGATGAGAGTGCTGACAAGGCCGTCTCGGTACAGGTCTTTGAGTACATCGAAGACGTAGACGGTGCGTTGGCTGACACGCTGCGGTGCGTCAAACCCGGCGGGCGCCTCGTCATCAGCGATCTACACTTTGGCAGCTTGATCTGGTTCAGCGATGAGCCCGACAGAATGCAAAAGATGCTGACATCCTGGAACCAGCACTTTGTGAGTGGTTCCGTCCCGGAAAGACTGCCCGCGCTGATAAAGGCTCGCGGCGACCGTGTGGAAGATGTCTTGTCGTTCACAATGACGGATCACCAGTTGAAGCCTGATGGCCTCGCAATCATGATGATGCACCTCATGAAGCAATACACTGTCGCAAATGACCATGTTGATCCCGCAGTTGCGCAATCGTGGTTTGATGAGCAGCTCAGCCTTGCAAGGACTGGACGCTTCTTCTTTTCGATGACCCAATTTGTTGTCGTGGTGCGCAAAAAGGGGTGATTGAGCTAAGTAAATCGGCCTGGGTTCTTTCGCGGGCTTCATGAAAGTCTCGTATTGGTACTTACTCAATGGCTACAACACAGGTGCGTGGCTGCCACTTCCAGCTTGCAGCTGCATTTGGCGTGATCTAATCGCCTTATTCGGCCGATTGTCACCAAGTGTCGTCAGAACCTTCCTGGATACAGACTCACCATGTTCTGCACGTCAAGCTCACTCGAAAACGCATCGGGATTACTCCAGATCACGTCATTAATATAGTCGCGTTCAGCGTGAAAATCGTCAGCTGTAGGCCGCGGCTTCCGGGCTTCGGGGAAGCCTCTCTTGGTCCTACCGAACAGTCCACCAAATACGGTCCAGATGCTGGGTGACATTGTATGGGAAGCCATCTCATGGTCCTTTCCGAGTTGCTTGCGCTGTCGCAACAACAGTAACTGTTCACCTGTTTTTCTGGTATCCGGCACAAAATTGTGCTGTTCTAAAAAAATGAAGAACGGGTTCCGAAATTGGTCGGATATTCGTGTGTTCCTCTCTGTCTTGAGAGAAGGATCGACGCTTGCGGCCTCCAGAAAGCTAAAGGTCTCCCAACCAACGGTCGCCCGACGCATTGATGTTCTCGAAAGAGAAACAGGCTTGACGCTGTTTGAGCGTGGTACGCACGGGTTCAAACCGACCCCAGAAGCCCTTCGCCTCGTTCCCCTCGCCGAAGCAATCGAGGCTTCAGTCCTCGAATTTACCGATTGCGCGAAGGAATTGACGTCGACACAACCCATCCGTATCACCGCTTATTCGGCAAACTTCTCCGCACGCATGATTGAAATCGTAAACGAGTTTTCCGCCGACAATCAGGATGTCGCATTCGAGTTTTTGTCCAGCGTTCGGGCGCTGGACCTGATGGCGGGCGAGGCCGACATTGCTTTGCGCCTTGCAAGAACCGATCCCGATCCTGACCTGATCTGTCGTAAGATCAGCACGGCCCGCTGGTCTTTGTTCGGCAGCAAAAATTACGCGGACAAATTTGGCTTACCGGGGTCAACGAATGATCTGGCCGGGCATCAGTTTGTTACCTTTCAGCGGGACGATGTGCCCAATGTATTCCACGAATGGTTGACCAATCACGTGGAGCCGGACCAGATCGTCATGTCTTTCACTGAACTGGAGCTAATGCATGCGGCGATCAGGTCAGGGCAAGGCCTTGGGATCAGCAATGTCAAGCTGGTGGAAACAGACATGTCTTTTATCCGATGTTTCGACGAAATCCCCGAACTTGCGGTGCCGCACCTAATGCTCATTTCGCCGGAAGCTTATCGCCGGCCAGAGGTTAGAGCCTTCGTTAAGTTCTTCGCACCTCGCTATGCGGCAATCTACAAGTAGTTATTTAGGCAAAAAGGATTGATAACACGCGAACAAGCTAGTTTGCATGTACGCCACGACCGCAATTGCGAATAGAAGCCTTATGTAGCAAGCCCAAGGATACTCTTGAAGATGACAATGGGAGTTCAAATTGATCGCCGCGCCCAAGTCGCTGCAAACTGCCTTAACTCCGATATGTGAACCGGCATGCAAAATTGACCCCTGTATTAGGGTAATCGGCGTCCAAAAGT
>NZ_WVRF01000024.1:0-45509 GCF_013110775.1 Ruegeria sp. HKCCD7296 | reverse complement strand
CGCGAAGGCGGCCGCACCGTCGGCGCCGGCGTTGTGTCGAAAATCATCGAGTAATTCGCGTCAGCGAATGATCAGACGGAAAGGGCGTCCTTCGGGCGCCCTTTTTCTTTTTCGGAAACGTCCACCGGGATGCTAAGCTCTTTCGTATTGAAATATTGCAATTCGAAAGAGGTCATAAGATGTACGTATCGGCACGTTCGCTCTGTCTTGTTGCGGCAATTGCTTTTTCATCTAGTCCGGCGTGGTCCCAACAAATCGCGGATCGCATTTACCTAGGCGGTCCAATCGTCACGATGCATGACGATGACCCCTCTGCCGAGGCGGTCGCGGTCAAAGACGGGCGCATTCTGGCTGTTGGATCGCTGTCTGACCTGTCTGTGCATCAAGGTGATGGAACGGAAACATTCGATTTGAACGGACGGGCGATGCTGCCGGGCTTCGTGGACAGCCACGGACATGTTGTCATGGGAGGATTGCAGGCGCTGTCAGCCAACCTTCTCGCGCCACCCGATGGCGAGGTCGTTGATATCGCAAGTCTGCAATCCACGCTGACTGACTGGGCCGAGGAGAATGCGCAGGCCGTTGAACAGGTCAAAATGATCATTGGCTTTGGCTACGACAATGCTCAACTGCAGGAATTGCGCCACCCTACACGGCAAGAACTGGACGTGGTGTCCGAAGACTTGCCTATCATCATCATTCATCAGTCCGGGCATCTGGGTGTCGCAAATTCCAAAGCTCTGGAGTTGGCAGGCATCACCGCCGCTTCTGAGGCACCACCCGGTGGTGTAATTCAGCGTGATGAAGCAGGAGAGCCAAACGGTGTTCTGGAAGAATACGCCTTCTTTTCGGTTCTCGTACCCATGTTGGGAAATCTGGGTGAGGACGGCTTGGCTGCCTTCGCCCGAGCTGGAACCGAACTTTGGGCAAAGTTTGGATATACGACCGGACAAGAAGGCCGTTCTTCTGGCGAAATTGTAGAAGTTCTTAGGAAAGTTGCGGCCGAAGACGGACTTCCAATCGACGTTGTAGCGTTTCCGGATGTTCTAGAGGCCAGGGAATTTATCGGTGCCAATACCTCAGAGGACTATGAAGACCGGGTTCGGGTCGGGGGCTGCAAGCTTACGATTGACGGCTCGCCTCAGGGTTTTACTGCGTTGCGGGATCGACCCTATTTTGATCCGGTTGGAAATTATGCTGCCGGGTATGCGGGATATGCAGCCATTACAATGGAGCAACTCCAAGATGCCGTGAACTGGTGTTACGAAAACGGCTTTCAGATTTTGGTGCATTCTAATGGTGAAGGGGCCTCTGACATGCTGATTGCCGCATTGGAAGAAGCGCAGATGAAGTATGGTGACCCCGGCAACCGTCCGGTTCTGGTGCACGGTCAGTTCTTACGAGAAGACCAGGTTGCCAGCTTCAAGCGCCTTGGCGTGTTCCCGTCCCTTTTCCCGATGCACACATTCTACTGGGGGGACTGGCACCGGGATCACACCGTCGGGCCGGTCAATGCCGACAACATCTCACCCACCGGGTGGCTGCGCGAACGGGACATGATGTTTGGTACGCATCATGATGCCCCGGTGGCCTTTCCAGACAGCATGCGGGTCCTTGCGGCAACGGTCACGCGTCGCACACGGTCGGGCGACATTTTGGGCCCGCATCAGAGGGTGGATGTCATGACCGCCCTGAAGGCCATGACGATTTGGCCCGCATGGCAACACTTTGAGGAAGATGAGAAGGGTTCGATCGAAGTGGGGAAGGTCGCCGACTTTGTGATCTTGTCCGACGATCCAACATCCGTCGACCCCGAGACGTTGGCCGAACTGGAGGTGCTTGTGACTGTCAAAGGGGATGAAGTTGTCTATGAAGCCCAAGAGGGTGTCAAAGAAGGCAATCTGCAGTTTTCACCTTTTTCGAATGACCCGGTGATTGCGCATGTTTTCTTGCATGCGATCTATCAGGGAATGAAGGTAGAAGAGCCGTGGCTTGTACGGAATTAGGCTAGGGGTTTAGATTTCGGTTGCTTGAAGCCCTGAAATAGTCATGCCTGACCAAAACGCGTCGTTCAGCGTTGAGCTGATCGCACCGATCGCAACGGAAATAGGCCTGCGCTTCGCGACCCGCGGAGGCGACCGCACCGTCGGCGCTTGCGTTGTCTCGAAAATCATCGAGTAAGGCGCGCTTGCCGCAACTCGGTTGAACTAAAGAAGGCCGTCCCATATCGGGGCGGCCTTTTCTTGCAACAGCTTATAAATCAGGCTTTTGCGTTCAGTCCGTGGACACTGGGACAGCCTTGGGGAAAGTCCACGTTCCATCAAGGATTTCGGGACCAGGTTGGTACAGGCGCACTGCATAGTTCCACCCATCTGTCAACGGGATGCAGTTTACGCGTCCGTCACCGCATCCGCCAAGATGAACAGTCATGCTGCCGTCATCGTTTTCCGCGCCTGAAACAGAGTTTACATTGTAGACGCCGGTTTCGTTTTCCTCAAAAAAGCCATCCGCGTTGTAGACGCTGATGGACCAAAAGGCGTCCACCGGGACCGCAGCCGGGATATCGATTTTATATTCACCAACAGGGCGATTGGGGTCAATCGACAGATAGAAGGCGGATTCTTCCGGCAATCCCCCCCAGCCAAAAGCAGCGCCCAGAAAGTGGCGGATGGGGTCCACTTCACTTTTGGGACCAAACGTGGCCCGGCTATCAGGAATAAACCGGCTGAGCGATAGCGCAGCTTGCAATACGCCATCAAAACTTTTCTCGTCATAATTAGGCGAGATAAAGGGTTTTGCGGACTTTGCCTCTAAAGTGATTTTGTCTTGCAAAGCAGAAACTTCCGCGATGTCATCGGGATCGCTGGCATCCACTAGAAGCCTCACAATCATCACGACAAAAGGGGTGTCGAACGTGTCAAAATCCAATTCATAGGTTCCAGCGCCCAGAAACACCTTGTTCATATAGTGATCCTGATTGACGATCTGGGCCGAGATGTAGCGGTTCACTCCGTCCGGTAAGGTGAGGGTTGCTCCTTCGGTGATGTCAATGACTGCCATACTGTAAAGGGTGTCCCGATTCATGCGGATCGTGGGTTGTTGGTCAATCGGGGTAGGTTCTCGAATGTGCAAAACTTTGTTGATACCGCCAGATAGTGCCACGTATTTCCCAAACTCGATATCCGTGGCGGCCCGTACAAAATTGTCGACCGTGACAGGAACATTGCGACTGTCAAAGAACTTTCTCAGGTCATTCGATGCGCCTTGTGCGGCAGAATCGTCAAAAGGCATTGTCAGTGCAGCGCCAAGGAGCACAGCAGTTGCAACATGCTTAAGCATCGTGATTCTCCTTTGGTAAAAATGGGTCGACCACTATCCCACGGGGGTGCCAGTTCAATTTGGTCTATGACTATCCGAGACAGAGTTTAATGATTGCGGCTTTCGTATGCATTGAGGTAAATCAAAGGCTGACCCGCGATGACGAGCAAGCGCCTCACTATCGGGTAGCTGCCTCGAGCAGTGTTGAAATTTCCCCCCTTGCCAAACCCCACCAATCCCACTAATACGCGCGAGTTCTCAATAAGAACATCAAGGCGGGATGATTCCCGCCTTTTGGGTTCGAAGAGGGTTGGCGATGCGCGTCTGTCCTCCTCTCAACCTCAACGCCTGATAAAAGGCTGTTAATATGCAAAGCCAAAACATCCGTATTCGGCTGAAGGCATTTGACTATCGCGTTCTGGATGCCAGCACGCAAGAGATCGTCAACACTGCCAAGCGGACCGGCGCGAACGTGCGCGGCCCGATCCCGCTGCCGAACAAGATTGAGAAGTTCACGGTTCTCCGTGGCCCTCACGTTGACAAGAAATCCCGCGACCAGTTCGAGATCCGCACGCACAAGCGTCTGCTCGACATCGTTGATCCGACCCCCCAGACCGTAGACGCGCTGATGAAGCTCGACCTCGCTGCTGGTGTGGACGTTGAGATCAAGCTGCAGTCGTAAGATCGGAGGGTATAGATTATGCGCTCTGGTATTATCGCAAAAAAAGTTGGCATGACCCGCCTGTTCATGGAAGACGGCAAGCAGATCCCTGTGACCGTTCTTCACCTGGACAACCTGCAGGTCGTTGCACAGCGTACCGCTGACAAAGACGGCTACACCGCCGTTCAGCTGGGCGCCGGTGCTGCCAAGGCAAAACGCACCTCGAAGGCCATGCGCGGCCACTACGCCGCTGCAAAGGTCGAGCCCAAGCGTAAGCTGGCCGAGTTCCGCGTCTCTGAAGATGGCCTGATCGAAGTGGGCGCCGAGATTTCGGCAGAACACTTCCTGGAAGGTCAGAAAGTTGACGTTTCGGGTACCTCGATCGGTAAAGGCTTTGCCGGTGCAATGAAGCGCCACAACTTTGGTGGTCTGCGCGCCTCGCACGGTGTTTCGATCAGCCACCGTTCGCACGGTTCGACCGGTCAGTGTCAGGATCCGGGCAAGGTGTTCAAAGGCAAGAAGATGGCCGGTCACATGGGTGCTGCCCGTGTAACCACCCAGAACCTGGAAGTTGTCAAAACCGACGCCGACCGGAACCTGGTCTTCATCAAAGGCGCCGTTCCCGGACCGAAATCGGGCTGGGTCACCGTCAAGGACGCCGTGAAGAAGAAAGCACCGGAAGGCCTGCCTTTCCCGGCTGCTGTGAAATCGGCTGCAACCGAAGCACCTGCGGAAGAAGCTCCCGCGGAAGGTGGTGAAGCATGAAACTTGATGTAATCAAACTGGACGGCGGCAAAGCCGGCGACATCGAGCTGAACGCCGATCTGTTCGGTCTCGAGCCGCGTTCGGACATCCTGCACCGTGTGGTCCGTTGGCAGCGTAACAACGCGCAGGCCGGCACCCACAAGGTCAAGACCCGCTCGGAAACCAGCTACTCGACCAAGAAGATCTATCGCCAGAAGGGCACCGGTGGCGCACGCCATGGTGACCGCAACGCGCCGATCTTCCGCAAGGGTGGTATCTACAAGGGCCCGACCCCTCGTTCGCACGGCCACGACCTGCCGAAGAAGTTCCGCAAGCTTGGCCTGCGCCACGCTCTGTCGGCAAAAGCCAAAGCAGGTGAACTGGTTGTGATCGAGAACGCCGAAGCCGAAGGCAAGACCGCTGCTCTGGCCAAACAGGTTGCAAACCTGGGCTGGAAACGTGCTCTGGTCATCGACGGCGCGACCGTGAACGAAGGGTTCCTGAAAGCGTCCAAGAACATCGAAGGTCTGGATATCCTGCCGTCGATGGGCGCAAACGTCTATGACATCCTCAAGCGTGACACCCTGGTGCTCACCAAAGCGGCTGTCGAAGCACTGGAGGCTCGTCTGAAATGAGCGCGAAGGCAGAACACTACGACGTGATCCGCAAGCCGATCATCACCGAAAAGTCGACCATGGCGTCCGAAAACGGCGCGGTTGTCTTTGAAGTGGCGATCGACAGCAACAAGCCGCAGATCAAAGAGGCCGTTGAGGCTCTGTTTGGTGTGAAGGTCAAGGCGGTGAACACCACCGTGACCAAAGGCAAGGTCAAGCGTTTCCGCGGCCAGCTGGGCCGTCGGAAAGACGTCAAAAAAGCATATGTGACCCTGGAAGAGGGCAACACAATCGATGTGAGCACCGGTCTTTGATCCGACGCTTACTGCGACTATTTACGGCCTCGGCGGTTCAACCCGCCGGGGCCGATTTCGTTTCGGACCCTGAAATTGAGCGGGCGCAGGTGCTGGAACGGATGCGGGTATTCAGCACCGAACCTTATTTCCAGATTGCTGACGAGCATTTGGGGCTTTTGTCTGTTTTCGATGATTTGAAATATGACCGGGCCGACGTAGACATGATCTCTCCGGCGATGCGTCGTCATGTGGTCGGCAAGCTTGGCCCATTGGGGTTCCGTCAGACCTCTGGTACGGTGCTTGAACACGCCGAGGCGGACATGCGCGTACACATCCCCAAATTCCACGCCTTGGGCGCGTCGCCGTTTGACATTGCGCGCTACACAGACAAGCGCCCGCAGGATTACTGCCTGCTGACCCCCACACAAGTTGCTTGCCAGTTCGTGGACCACTACGAGCTGGACGGTGCCGTGCAGCGGATCGAGTTGCTTGTTAAGAAACACCCGATCAACTTACTAAAACTGGCTGACTATCTGGAAGGGAAACCCAAGCACCGCGCGTTTCGCGAGGTATTAGGATACATCAAGCGTCAGCAGCGGTTGGCTGTGGAATCCGAACCTCTCTGCCGCAGGCGGTCTTTAGGGTAGGGGCCATGAGGTCGCTGAAGTTGTGGAGACACATTCCAGCCAGCTTATGAGGTGCCAGATGGCATTTGTGCTGCTTATGACAGTGCACCGGCTGCTCCTGTTGGGTGACAAACGACGCAGAGCCCGAATTTAGCGCCTTACAGCCGCTTTCGACCTTCTCGAGAGACCATGGGTCATCCGGCGCTGTCTGATCGCACTGTGGGCTTCTGGTTGAAACAGAAAAGGCGCCCTGTGGCGCCTTTGTGTTTTTGCTTCGGGTATCCGCGATTATGAGCAATAAACGTGCTTGTGCGCGATGTCCGCGATATCACAGCGACGGACGCCGATGTCATCCAGCTCGCGGTTGGTCAGGTTTTGCAGTTCGCGGTAAGTGCGCTGATACTCAGCCGCACGGGCGCGCGCGGTTTTCATCCGTTCGATCATGTTTGCAATCCGGGCGCTGAAGCCGAAGCCGGAGTGTGTCAGTGTAGCAGTTGTCATCTTCTTATTCCTTTCTCAAATCAGGGCGTATTCCCTGACGTTTCCTTTTTCGTGTTCCTTCATTGGACAAGCGTGAAATAGGGTTGAGAGGTATCGCTAACAACCGAGTTTTCGGTCTACCGGCTATGCGTTTTCGGTATGTCCAACGTCAATCCTTGCGCAGAACGGATAGGAATAGTTTCATCGTTTCTCATCCTTTTAACACAATGGATCAAAGCGACACGTCAGTTGGTGTTAAAGGCAAGAAAAAAACGCCCCCGACCAAAGTCAGAGGCGTTCTTGGAAATTCTCGAAGGCTTCGCGCTTAGCCGCGTTCTTCGACGATCTCTACCAGATGCGGGATCTTGCGGATCATACCACGAACCGAAGGAGTATCTTCCAGCTCACGGGTTTTGTGCATCTTGTTGAGGCCCAGGCCGATCAGGGTTGCGCGCTGTTCGGCGGGGCGGCGGATCGGTGAACCGACCTGCTTGACGACGATGGTTTTTGCCATGGGTCGCTCTCCTTATGCTTCTGCTTCAGCAGCAGCCGGTGCTTCGTCCCGCTTGGGCAGGATGTCGGCAACTTTTTTACCACGACGCGCGGCAACCGAACGCGGGCTCTGCTCTTTCTGCAGGCCGTTGATGGTGGCGCGGATCATGTTGTACGGGTTCTGCGAGCCCAGCGACTTGGACACAACGTCCTTAACGCCCAGCATTTCGAACACGGCACGCATCGGACCACCGGCGATGATACCAGTACCTTCAGGTGCGGTGCGCATAACCACTTTACCAGCGCCGTGACGGCCTTCGATGTCGTGGTGCAGGGTCCGACCTTCGCGCAGCTGCACGCGGATCATTTGACGCTTGGCTTGTTCGGTCGCCTTACGGATGGCCTCAGGTACTTCTTTCGCTTTACCTTTGCCAAAGCCGACGCGGCCTTTCTGATCGCCGACAACCACCAGAGCGGCGAAGCCAAAGCGCTTACCACCTTTTACGGTTTTCGACACGCGGTTGATTGCGACCAGACGATCTGCAAATTCCGGTGCTTCTTCACGGTCGCGGCCACGGCCCCGACGGTTTTCACGTTCTGCCATTTGGCATCCCTTTTCTCATGTGGCGCTTGTGACGCCGTTTGCTTCAATCCAAGTGAGCCCCGACTGTTGCCGAGGCCCCCGGATCATCGGGGCAGCCGCAAAGCTGCCCGCAAGTCTTAGATCTTCAGACCACCTTCACGCGCAGCGTCGGCAACTGCCTTCACTTTGCCGTGGAACAGGAAGCCACCACGATCGAAATAGGCCTCTTCGACGCCTGCCTTCTTGGCACGCTCGGCGATGGCTGCGCCCACTTTGGTGGCCGCTTCGACGTTGTTCTTGCCAACAACACCCAGATCTTTCTCCAGGGTCGAGGCCGAGGCCAGGGTCACGCCACGAACGTCGTCGATCAGCTGAACGCTGATGTTTTTGTTCGAACGGTGAACCGACAGGCGTACACGGCCGGCGTTGACTTTGCGAAGTTTGTTCCGAACGCGCAGGCGGCGCTTCAGAAACAGGGTTCTTTTGCTGTTTGCCATTGTTTGCGTCCTTACTTCTTCTTGCCTTCCTTGCGGAAGATGAACTCGCCCTTATAGCGGATGCCCTTGCCTTTGTACGGCTCGGGACGGCGCCACTCGCGGATTTTGGCCGCGGTTTCGCCCACCAACTGCTGGTCGATACCTTCCACAACGATTTCGGTCTGCTTCGGCGCGGTGATGGTGACACCTTCCGGAGCAGTGAAATCAACATCGTGGCTGTAGCCCAGGTTCAGTTTCAGGGTGTTGCCCTGCATCTGAGCCCGGTAACCGACACCCTGGATCTCCAGCTCTTTTTTGAAGCCTGTGGTCACACCGGTTACCAGGTTGGCAACCATGGTGCGGCTCATGCCCCACTGCTGGCGGGCACGCTTGGACATGCCACGGGGGTCGATCTTGACCACGTTGTCTTCAACCGACAGCGTTACGTCGTCGGTGGCGGTGAAGCTGCGGGTGCCTTTCGGACCTTTCACTTCGATGGTCTGGCCGGACACAGAGGCGGTAACGCCGCTGGGCAGCTCGACCGGTTTTTTACCAATACGAGACATTGCAGACCTCCTTAGAAGACGGTGCAGAGCACTTCGCCGCCAACATTGTTGGAGCGAGCGTTTGCGTCCGACATCACACCTTTCGGAGTGCTGACAATCGACACGCCCAGACCCTGACGGACCTGCGGGATGTCATTGACGCCCATGTAAACACGACGACCGGGCTTTGAGACCCGCTTCAGTTCGCGAATAACAGGGGTGCCTTCGTAGTACTTCAGGCTGATTTCGATGGCCGGATGACCGTTTTCGCCGGTCGTCTTTTCATAGCCACGGATGTAGCCTTCGTCCGCCAGCACATCCAGAACCCAACCGCGCAGCTTGGAAGCCGGGGTGGAAACGGTGGATTTGCCGCGCAGTTGCGCGTTGCGGATACGGGTGAGCATATCGCCGATAGGATCATTCATATCTATGTCTCCCTTACCAGCTCGATTTCACCATGCCGGGGATCTGACCAGCAGAACCCAGCTCGCGCAGCGCGATACGGCTGACCTTCAGCTTACGGTAGTAAGCGTGGGGACGACCGGTCAGCTGACAACGGTTGTGCAGACGGGTAGCCGAGCTGTTGCGCGGCAGTTTCGCCAGTTTCAGACGCGCCTTGAAGCGCTCTTCCATCGGGCGGCTCTCGTCATTCGCGATTTCTTTCAGCTCGGCACGCTTTGCGGCATATTTGGCCACCAGGCGTTCGCGCTTCTTCTCGCGTTCGATCATTGCTTTTTTAGCCATGTCTCAATCCTCCCGGCGCTTACGCGTTGAATGGCATGTTGAATGCTTTCAACAGGCTCTTCGCTTCAGCGTCGGTTTTCGCTGTGGTGGCAATTACGATATCCAAGCCCCAGACCTCGTCGACCTTGTCGAAGTCGATTTCCGGGAACACGATGTGCTCTTTCATGCCCATGGCAAAGTTGCCACGACCATCGAAAGACGGCTTAACACCGCGGAAGTCACGAACGCGCGGCAGCGCGATGGTGATCAGACGATCCAGGAATTCGTACATCCGGTCGCCGCGCAGGGTCACTTTTGCACCCAGCGGCATGTCTTCACGGACGCGGAAACCCGCGATCGACTTCTTCGCCTTTGTTGCAACGGCCTTTTGACCAGCAATCGCAGTCAGATCCTCGACAGCAGCTTTCGCTTTCTTCGAGTCTTTGACCGCCTCAGCACCACAACCGATGTTCAGAACGATTTTTTCCAGCTTGGGCAGCTGCATGTCGTTCTTATAGCCGAACTCTTCTTTCAGAGCGGCACGGATGGTTTCAACGTACTGAGCTTTCAGACGCGGGGTGTAGGTTGCGTTATCAAGCATCGATCACGTCCCCTGTGGTCTTGGCGAAGCGGACCTTCTTGTCACCTTCCATGCGGAAGCCAACGCGGGTTGCTTTGCCGTTCTTGTCCAGCAGCGCCAGGTTAGACAACTCGATCGGGTTTGCCTGAGGCAGGCGACCACCTTGCGAGGTTTGCGACTGACGGGTGTGGCGGATGGCGATGTTGATGCCATCGACAACAGCTTTACCGGCTTTCGGGTCAACCGAGGAAATGGTTCCCTCTTTGCCCTTATCCTTGCCGGCCAGCACGACGACCTTGTCGCCTTTGCGGAGTTTAGCAGCCATGATTACAGCACCTCCGGAGCCAGCGAGATGATTTTCATGAAGTTCTTGCCACGCAGTTCGCGAACAACGGGGCCAAAGATACGGGTACCTACGGGCTCGTTGTTGTTGTTCAGGATGACGGCGGCGTTGCGATCAAAACGGATCGCGGTGCCGTCTTCGCGACGGACTTCTTTGGCGGTGCGTACGACGACGGCCTTGCGGACGTCACCTTTCTTCACGCGGCCGCGCGGGATGGCTTCCTTCACCGAGACGACAATGATGTCGCCAACGGAGGCGTATTTACGCTTGGAACCACCCAGGACCTTGATGCACTGAACTCGGCGTGCGCCGGAGTTGTCAGCAACATCCAGATTGGTCTGCATCTGGATCATGTGGTTTCTCCCGACCTGTGGGGGCTGGTCTTGTTAAATCCCCCAGGGTTTCGACAAATGAAACATCCCGGAAGCTTATGCTTCCAGAACTTCCCAACGTTTCGTCTTCGATTTCGGCGCGCATTCGATGATGCGTACGGTGTCGCCGACCTTGAAGGCGTTCTTTTCGTCGTGAGCCCGGTATTTCTTGGACTTACGAACGGTTTTTTGCAGCAGCGGGTGCTTGAAGCGGCGTTCGACAGATACGGTTACGGTCTGTTCGTTGGCGTCGCTGGTCACGGTGCCTTGCAGGATACGCTTGGGCATCTGATTACTCCTCGGATGCCGCGGCAGCGGCCTTTTCGTTCAGAATGGTTTTGACGCGGGCAGCATTGCGGCGGGCCGCTTTGATACCAGCTGTATTTTCCAGCTGACCGGTTGCCTGTTGAAAGCGCAAGTTAAAGCTTTCTTTCTTCAGGTTGGCCAGTTCCTCGCGGAGCTGGTCCGGGGTCTTGTCACGCAGTTCTTGGGCGTTCATCGCCTTTTTCCTTTGCTCAAAACACCAGAAGGCCCCCTTGCAGGGTCACCTTGGACCTGGTGGATGAATGATAGACATGCGAATCCCCCGACTCGGCCGGGGGACTTGCAGGATGCCGCCGTATAAGGGTTTAGGGGGTGGGTGGCAAGGGAAAGTTTAGGGCGCACACTCCAACGGTGGATCGAGGCTTACAATACAATTGAAAGTCAGAAGTTTCAGTCTGAAAGGCTGATCGGCAAGCCATTAAAGCCTAGTACGAAGAACAACAGCAATAATTGGGGCCGCAATGTCGTCCACCACAACTCGAGTAAGTGAAAGTCTTCAGCCCGACCCTGTCAACGCTATCTGCTGGAGGGTTTGCATAGACGTGTAAGCTAGCTGTGCACATACGACGGGAAGCACCAGTAATTTGGCTGTCACTGGTTCTAGAAGCGGCACTTGCACATATCTCCGCACAGGTGGGTGCAGTGTTGTCGCAAGTACGTGGGATCGCAGTAACCCAAGCATCTTTAGGTGAAAGCGCCACACAAGTTGCTTGAGCTTGTATTTGCCCCAACAAGCTTGCCGGATCCCAAGAAGAAGCTACTGCATCGCTTGCGAGTTTTTCGAAATCTACTTCCTGAAATGGTCGTTCGTCTGCACTTTGTAAGCGGTCGTTTATCTCTTCAGCTCTGGCCGCTATTTCTTCCGCCCTTCGATGCTCAGCTTCTATAAATGCGACAACGGAGTCCGGGACTCTTGCTTCAAATTCGACCTCGACTGCTCGTGTCAGCGAGTTTCCAACCACACCTGCGAATTCGTCGCTCTCCAAGTATTCATTAACTGGAGTAGTAAGCGCGCTAGGTACAATCTCCGACAAAGCCTGGGGTACCGTAACTGGAAGAAGCTCCTGAACAACAACTTCAACCTTTTCTTCGATAGAAGCTGTCACCTGTCTACCAATCAATGAATTAATGCTAATGGCACCGCCAACCCCGAGCACTGCTGTGACGAGGCCAAGAACCGCAAGCGAACTATTTCGCGCCTTCTCAGACTTCGCATCCGAATAACTCCGCAGTTCAGACTTTATGTCTCCCAGTTCTTGTGAAAGCTCAGCCTTTGTTTTCTGGATTTCCAATGAAACTTTGGGGTCTATTTCCGCCATCTCTCGTTCCCAAATAACTATTTCTCAATGTCGCCATAGTAACAAAGAAATCACCGAACTCAAAAAATGCAGAAAGAGGAACCGATGGCTCACTCCCACTTGTAGTTGAAGCTGACGCTGATCCGTTCGTCCTCGGCCATGTTCATCGGCACCTCGTGGCGCAGCCAGCTTTCCCACAGTAGGACATCCCCCACCTGAGGCTTCATATAAATGAACGGCTGCAATTCCCGCCGACCACCTTTGAGACGCGTCGGCGCTGCCATCATGCGGCCTGAGCGCGGATCTTCCAGCTTCAACGCGCTCGCCCCTTCGGGCATCGCGACATAGGTCGTGCCCGAGATCACGCTGTGCGGGTGCAGGTGGCTGGAGTGCATACCACCTTCGGGCAGGATGTTGATCCAAAGATCCTCAAGCTTCAGCTCCCCTTCACCCAGATCAAACTCCAGATCCTTGGCAAAGGTCGCCACGTGTTGATCCAGCACTTTCACCAGATCGGCAAAAATCGGGAACCGCCAGGGCAGATCGGTCAACGAGGCATAGCTGGTGTAGCCGGGGTAGCCGTTTTCTTCGCACCAATCCTGTCCGGCCTCATCATCTTCCGCGATAACAAGGCAAGAGTTTTCAAGCTCCTCCGAGTCTATTTTGGGATCAAACTCGGACAAAGCTGCGCGATAGAGACGGGTAACGAAAAGTGATTCAATCTGTGCCATGCGTCCTGTCTTAGACCAGTGATGCGGGGAAGGCGATGGCGGAATTGCGAGGCTCTGCCTCGCGCTCCGAGGTATTTTTGGCCAGATGAAAAATGGATTCCTGCTTCATCTGGCTAAAACTACCCCGGGGGAGGCGTGGCTTGCCGCGGCGGGGGCAGCGCCCCCAACATAAAACCCCCGCCGGTGTCCCGACGGGGGGCAATCTTTTTGCGAACTGGGCCTTAGCCCCAATCGCTTACCAGTCTTCGCGAACCACGACGCGGGTCTTGATCGGCAGCTTCATCGCAGCCAGGCGCAGGGCCTCGCGGGCGATGTCGTCATTGACGCCGTCGATCTCGAACATCACGCGACCAGGCTTGACCTTGCAAACCCAGCGGTCCACCGAACCCTTACCTTTACCCATACGAACTTCGATCGGCTTTGCAGTGACCGGAGTGTCGGGGAAGATACGGATCCAGACACGACCCTGACGTTTCATGTGACGGGTCATGGCACGACGTGCAGCTTCGATCTGACGCGCGGTGACGCGTTCAGGCTGCAGAGCTTTCAGACCGTAAGTGCCAAAGTTCAGATCAGAGCCGCCTTTGGCTTCACCCTTGATCCGGCCTTTGTGCATCTTGCGGAATTTTGTACGCTTTGGTTGAAGCATCTCAATTCCCCCTTAGCGACGGCCGCCTGCACCGCGAGGTGCCGGACCATCCTGGAGTTCCTGTGCTTTACGGTCACGTGCCTGCGGATCGTGCTCCATGATCTCACCTTTGAAGATCCAGACCTTGATCCCGATGATCCCGTAAGGGGTCATCGCTTCGGCATGTGCGTAATCGATGTCGGCACGCAGGGTGTGCAGAGGCACGCGGCCTTCGCGGTACCACTCGGTCCGTGCGATTTCGGCACCACCCAGACGACCAGCGACGTTCACCCGGATACCCAGGGCGCCCATGCGCATGGCGTTCTGAACGGCACGTTTCATCGCGCGGCGGAACGAGACACGGCGTTCCAGCTGCTGAGCGATCGACTCGGCAACCAGTTGACCGTCGAGTTCCGGCTTGCGCACTTCGACGATGTTCAGGTGCAGTTCGCTGTCGGTCATCTTGGCCAGCTTCTTGCGCAAAACTTCGATGTCTGCACCCTTCTTGCCGATGATGACACCCGGACGTGCGGTGTGGATCGTGACGCGGCACTTCTTGTGCGGACGTTCGATGATCACACGTGCAACACCGGCCTGCTTGCACTCTTTGTTGATGAACTCACGGATCTTGATGTCTTCCAGCAGAAGATCACCGTAGTCCTTGGTATCAGCGTACCAGCGGCTGTCCCAGGTGCGGTTGACCTGAAGGCGCATGCCGATCGGATTGACTTTATGTCCCATTAGGCTTGCTCCTCAACTTGACGCACCTTGATGGTGATCTCCGAGAACGGCTTCATGATCTTGCCGAAACGGCCACGGGCGCGCGGACGACCGCGCTTCATGACCAGGTTCTTGCCAACCCATGCTTCGGCGACGATCAGTTCGTCAACGTCCAGGTTGTGGTTGTTTTCGGCATTCGCGATTGCGGACTGCAGGCACTTCTTGACGTCCTGCGCGACACGCTTGTTCGAGAAAGTCAGGTCGGTCAGAGCCTTCTCAACTTTCTTGCCGCGGATCATTTGCGCAACCAGGTTCAGTTTCTGCGGGCTGGTGCGAAGCATGCGCGTTTTCGCCATTGCTTCGTTTTCAGCCACGCGGCGGGGGTTCTTTTCCTTGCCCATGACTTACTTCCGCTTCGCTTTTTTGTCTGCGGCGTGGCCATAATAGGTACGGGTCGGCGAGTATTCACCGAACTTCTGACCAATCATGTCTTCCGAGACGTTGACGGGAATGTGCTTCTGGCCGTTGTACACACCAAAGGTCAGACCCACGAACTGGGGCAGAATGGTGGAACGACGCGACCAGATTTTGATGACTTCGTTGCGGCCCGACTCGCGCGCTGCTTCGGCTTTTTTCAGCACGTAAGCATCGACGAAAGGACCCTTCCAAACAGAGCGAGACATAGATTAACGTCCCTTCTTCTTGGCGTGCCGCGAGCGGATGATCAGCTTCTGGGACGCTTTGTTCTTGTTGCGGGTACGCTTACCCTTGGTGTCCTTACCCCACGGTGTAACCGGTGTACGGCCACCCGAGGTACGACCTTCACCACCACCGTGCGGGTGATCGATCGGGTTCATTGCAACACCACGAACCGACGGACGAACGCCTTTGTGGCGCATACGGCCGGCTTTACCGAGGTTTTGGTTGCTGTTGTCGGGGTTGGACACGGCACCAACGGTGGCCATGCATTCCTGACGGACCATGCGCAGCTCGCCCGAGCTCAGACGGATCTGAGCGTAGCCGCCATCGCGACCAACGAACTGAGCGTAAGTACCGGCCGCACGTGCGATCTGACCACCTTTGCCAGGCTTCATCTCAATGTTGTGGACGATGGTACCAATGGGCATGCCCGAGAACGGCATTGCGTTGCCCGGCTTGATGTCGGCCTTGGCGGATGCCACGACCTTGTCACCAACAGCCAGACGCTGCGGAGCCAGGATATATGCCTGCTCGCCGTCTTCGTATTTTACCAGTGCGATGAATGCGGTCCGGTTCGGGTCATATTCGATCCGCTCGACGGTTGCCGCGACATCAAATTTGTTCCGTTTGAAGTCAACGATCCGGTAGAGACGCTTTGCGCCACCGCCGCGGCGGCGTGAAGTGATCCGTCCGGTGTTGTTCCGGCCGCCCGATTTGGTCAAACCCTCAGTGAGAGACTTGACCGGACGTCCTTTCCAAAGCTCCGAACGGTCGATCAGCACCAGCCCGCGCTGGCCCGGCGTCGTCGGCTTGTACGACTTGAGTGCCATGCTTTCTGTCTTCCGTTTAGCAAGTGCAGGGGATTTCCCCGCTATGTGATAGGCCCCCGTAGGTGCCAAGGGTATAGGGCCCCGAAGGTCCCCGGTTACAAATATCAGAGGCCCCGGAACGAATCCGAGGCCGCAAGATTGGGAGCGTTTAGCAGTGTTGGGGGTGGGTGTCTATAGGGTGGAGCGCCTATTTTGGTTAACCGAGCAAAAAGCGCATTGCCCTCACTGTTTCAGGTTTCTTAACCAACCACTCACAATTTCTTGGCAAACTTTCGCCGGGACACATGCAATGTTCATCGACCAGAACACCTACCAGATAGCCTTCGATGCCTACCTGAGAAAAGGCACCCCAATTGAGCTTGCGCTTAAACAGGACAAATCGACGGGATTCTATATCTGGCGAACCCGCGGCGACAACAAAGTACGATCATCTCATGCCGCCCAGGATGGTAAGGTTTTTGCTTGGGGCAGCCCGCCCTCTACTGGTCATCCCGGTGAAGGATTTGGATGTCGGTGCAAAGCTGAACCATTTGTTCCAGCTGTAAGTGAATCGCTGAACGTGCAAATGGTAGGTGTGACCGACAGTGGCAGACCATGGACCAACCGCGATTTCATCAATCACTATCGGAACGGCAACGGGGTACCCGTCAGGGTGCGAGATATTGGCCACCTCCGAAAAGCCGTTAACGAATATTGGGGCACCGTCTCCAATCGACTGGTTGGCCAAATCGCAGATGCCGCTCGTATACAAACACCTGGTCAATTTTCCTATCCGTTCACGAATATCTATCAGATGCAGCACATTGTATTCAGTATTGGACACACGACAATCGAAGGGGAAGCAAAGGGTCAAGTCACTTTTCAGAAGAACGGTACCCTTCGCATAAGTGGTGATTGCGACTTTGAACTTGTCGACGAATTCGCCGATCCATTGGATATAGGAATTGAACTGCCGGGAGGCACCCCATATCCAGTCTTAGATAGCTGGTCAGCGCGAATGTCAGGCACAATCGTTGCGGACAGAAACAAAAGCTGGATTCGTTTCGATGGCTAATGTGAGTACAATCATCTCACGGTTGGCTACAGGTGCAAGATACCTCCTTCTGACACTCAGTGCGTTTTTTATCATTCTAGTGCTGGCATATTCGGCTCTGTTTCTGCGACACCGTATCGAAGAATATGGATCCTGTGTGCGCTTGCCTAACGGCGTGATCGTCTCCTATCAGGCTCTGTTTGACCTCTCTCGGCCGTTTGGAACTCCAGTTCCGGTTGTCCGGGACCCAGGCTTTCAAATTTTGTCAGTCGGCAACGATGAGAGACTCGTTTTCTCAAAGACAACTGTTTTTTGGGTCGATATCGATGAGCGTCAGGGCTCAGCGACCGGCCTTGTTTTCCAACCGGATGTCGGCCTCGTTACCCGCTCCGAGAACCGGGCTTTATACTCTGACATAATCGGCGAAGCCGGAGAATGGCTTGAACAAGGGGAACGGTTAAACAACACCAACGTTCTAGGTGTGCTTTACGCACTTAAGAATGACCCCGGGTACCAAGCGCCTTCTTGCCCAGTGCCTTTGGTCATCTGGTAAACACGAACAAAAAAAAACCGCTTTCGCAGGGGTTTTTATCTCTCTCACCAAAAACGGGTTCGATCAAAGCCCGTGGGCACGTCGATGCTGTAGCCTTCCTCTAGGGTTCACGTGTTTTCCCAGCTGTTCACCCAAGCACGGGACAAGGTCGAAGGCCGCCGCGCCAGCGACTGCCCGTCCCGGCGGGCTAGCGCTTTGGGGACGTTTGCGCCTCGCTATGAACTCGGATGTATCTGGCACCATAAAGCGCACTGATCAGGCGTGACAGCGCCATCCCACGGGCAGTTGCTGGCGCGGCTCATCGCTCCGCTGGAACAGTCAGGATCAGGGACGGGTTGCCCCTCACCCATACAATGCGCGGGCTTCGGCGAAGGACAGCAGGCGACGGCTTTGCTCATCCCACAGATGTAGCCGTGCGTTGGCGAGGCTTTCGCGGATGGTCATCCGGTTGCTGTTGGCCAGCTCATCATGATCGCGCAGCACTTCGGGCAGGCGATAAAAGGGAATACGGCTGTAGAGGTGATGCACGTGGTGGATGCCGATATTGGCGGTGAACCACTGCAAGACCGACGGCAATATATAATGAGAGCTTCCGTGCAGCGCCGCTTCGTGCAGCTGCCAGTTCTCATCCGACTCCCAATGTGTGTCCTCGAACTGGTGCTGCACGTAGAACAGCCATACTCCGGCGGCTGCGGCAATCAGGGTTGAGGGCAGGAAGATCAGCAGCATCGGCATCAGGCCGCCAAAATAATAGACCGTCAGTAATATGGCCAGAATGGCGACATTGGTGGCCATGGCGCTGACCCAGAACCTGACGCTGTCGGTCAGGCCCAAGGGTAGGCGGTTCTGAAACAGAAACAGATAGCCGGGGCCAAACACGAACAGGGTGATCGGATTCCGATAGACGCGATACCAGAACCGGTTCATTGGCGTTTTGGCTTGATACTCGGCCACAGTCAGGGTGTGGATATCGCCCATCCCGCGCTTGCCCAGATTGCCCGAGCTGTTGTGATGCGTGGAATGCGTGCGACGCCAGACATCATAAGGTGTCAGGGTCAGAACGCCGATTCCGCGCCCGATCCAGTCACTGACCGTCCGGTTCTTGAAGAACGCGCCGTGTCCGCAATCATGCTGGATGGCAAAAAGGCGCAGCAGAAAGGCCGCATTGAGCACGGAAATCGCAAAGGCCAGCCAATAGCTGACAGACAGCGACATCCAGGACAACGCCCAAAGCGCGAAGAAGGGAACAATGCTGACGCCCAACTCGAACGTGCTTCGCAGTTGGTCCGGTTCGCGATATTTGGCAAGCGTTGTTACCCAGTCACGTGCGGCGGTTGTCTCCGGCTTGTCCCGAAGCGAGTGAGAAGGGTGAGTCATGCGCCTGCCAGTCTGGTGTTTACAGGCATCCCGATAGACTACCACTCCGGTATGGCAAGGGGTTTCTGCCAAAGTTGGTGGAATTCGTGCTCAAATAACGGTTAGAAACCGGCGAGGTCGCCCTTTTGGGAGCAGTTTACAGTCTGGTTCGGGTACCTTTGACTGCGCCGCAGAGCGGACGGCAATCTACAGACTTGCCAAGCTTGGCCATCGGGCCTATACGCCTGCGGTGGCTTTCCGCCATGAGAATCAAAACCAAGAAATGCCGTGTTTGGCCCATCACGCTTCGGGGGTCATATCCGGCTTAGGAGAAGCGAAATGAAACTGAACGAATTGCGCGACAATCCAGGCGCCGCACCTAAACGCACTCGCGTTGGCCGTGGTCCGGGTTCTGGCAAAGGTAAAATGGGTGGTCGTGGTATCAAAGGCCAGAAATCCCGCTCGGGTGTGGCCATCAATGGCTACGAAGGCGGTCAGATGCCATTGTACCAGCGTCTGCCCAAGCGTGGCTTCAGCAAGCCGAACCGCAAGGCATTCGCCGTTGTTAACCTGGGCCTGATCCAGAAGTTTGTCGAAGCCGGCAAGCTGGACGCTTCGGCTGCGATCACCGAAGACGCTTTGGTTGCGTCCGGTCTGGTCCGCCGCAAGCTGGACGGTATCCGCGTTCTGGCCAAAGGCGAAATCAGCGCCAAAGTGAACCTGGAAGTAACCGGTGCTTCGAAGTCTGCCGTTGAGGCAGTTGAAAAAGCGGGCGGTTCACTGAAGGTCACAAAAGCTGCTGCGGCAGAGTAATCGCTTGTGAGCGGGCCAAGACCCGCTTACATAGACCTCAGAGTTTTCCAAGACGCCGTCCGAGCCGGAAAACGGTTCCGGGCGGCGTTTGCATAAGAGAGACCGATTTATGGTATCAGCAGCAGAACAAATGGCAGCCAATACAAGCTGGGCTGCTCTGGGCAAAGCCACCGATCTGCGCAACCGCATCCTGTTCACGCTGGGTTTGCTGATCGTCTATCGCCTAGGCACTTTTATTCCGGTGCCGGGGATTGACGGGCAGGCGCTGCGCGAGTTCATGGAGCAGGCGGGGCAAGGCATCGGCGGCATGGTTTCGATGTTCACCGGCGGTGCGCTGGGGCGGATGGGTATCTTTGCCCTCGGCATTATGCCCTATATCTCGGCCTCGATCATCGTGCAGCTGCTGACATCCATGGTTCCCGCGCTTGAACAACTCAAGAAAGAGGGCGAGCAGGGCCGCAAGAAGATCAACCAGTACACCCGGTTCGGTACCGTGGCCTTGGCCACTGTACAGGCCTATGGTCTGGCGGTTTCGCTTGAAGCTGGTGATTTGGCGACAGATCCGGGGCTGTTCTTCCGCATGTCGACCATGATTACTCTTGTTGGCGGCACCATGTTCCTGATGTGGCTGGGTGAACAGATCACCGCGCGCGGCATCGGCAATGGTATCTCGCTGATCATCTTTGTGGGCATCATTGCTGAGGTTCCGGCAGCACTGGCACAGTTCTTTGCTTCGGGTCGTTCGGGTGCAATCAGCCCCGCAGTGATCGTTGGGGTGATCGTGATGGTCATCGCCGTGATTACCTTCGTGGTGTTCATGGAGCGCGCGCTGCGCAAGGTTCACATCCAGTACCCGCGCCGTCAGGCCGGGATGAAAGTCTATGAGGGCGGATCCAGCCACCTTCCGGTCAAAGTCAACCCGGCAGGCGTGATCCCTGCAATCTTTGCCAGCTCGTTGCTGTTGCTGCCGGTGACAATCTCGACCTTCTCGGCGGGTGCCACAAACGGACCGATCATGTCGTGGATGCTGGCCAACTTTGGCCCCGGACAGCCGCTGTATCTGCTGTTCTTTGCGTCGATGATCGTGTTCTTTGCATATTTCTACACGTTCAACGTGGCGTTCAAACCCGATGATGTTGCGGACAATCTGAAAAAGCAAAACGGTTTTGTACCGGGTATCCGCCCGGGTAAGAAGACCGCCGAGTATCTGGAATACGTGGTCAACCGCGTGCTGGTTCTGGGTTCAGCCTATCTGGCAGCGGTTTGCCTGCTGCCCGAGATTCTGCGGAACCAGTTCGCCATCCCGTTCTATTTTGGCGGCACCTCTGTTCTGATTATCGTCTCTGTGACTATGGACACGATCCAACAGGTGCAGAGCCATTTGCTGGCGCATCAATACGAAGGGCTGATCGAAAAGTCACAACTGCGCGGTAAGAGCAAGAAACGCGGCAGGAAGGGACCCGCTCGTCGATGAACATCATTCTTCTTGGCCCTCCGGGCGCTGGTAAAGGGACGCAGGCGCGTCACCTGGTTGAAACACGCGGCATGGTGCAGCTGAGCACCGGCGACATGTTGCGCGAAGCCAAAACCTCGGGCACCGAGATGGGCCAGAAGGTTGCGGCGATCATGGATGCGGGCAAGCTGGTCACAGACGAAATCGTGATCGGCCTGATCGAAGAGAAGCTGACAACTGAAACCGGTGCTGGTTTCATTTTTGACGGCTTCCCGCGCACGCTGGCTCAGGCCGATGCCCTGTCGGCATTGCTGACCAAGCTGGGCCAGTCCTTGCACACAGTGATCGAGATGCGTGTGGATGACGAAGCCTTGGTGCAGCGGATCACTGCGCGTTCGACCTGTGGTGGTTGTGGTGAGGTTTATAACGATATCACCAAGCCGATCCCGGCCGACGGCAAATGTACCAATTGTGGCAAGGAAAACGATTTCCAGCGCCGCGCAGACGACAACGAAGACAGCCTGCGCACGCGCCTGATGGAATACTACAAAAAGACCTCGCCGCTGATCGGGTATTACTATGCCAAAGGCGATCTGCGCCCGGTCAATGGCCTGGCCGAGATCAAAGAAGTGACCGCCTCTATTGAGGCTATTCTCGGCTGACTTCAGGTTGGGGCTTGACGGCCCCACCAAAAGCCCATATCGACCCCCATCCCTAAAGGGAATCAAGTCTGCGTGAGGGATTCGCCCCAAACGCCCCGACCACCTCGAATAATGCTGGACCCTCTGGCGACACTGCCACGGTCAAGCGTTGTGAAAAAAGGTTCTGGAGTTACGGAACCGCAACGAAAAGGAAAGTTACACGTGGCACGTATTGCCGGCGTAAACATCCCGACTGCAAAGCGGGTACCAATCGCCCTCACATATATCACCGGTATCGGCAACACTTCGGCCAAAGCAATCTGCGAAGCCGTGGGCATTGAAGCGACTCGTCGCGTCAATGAACTGTCCGACGCCGAAGTTCTGGCCATCCGCGAACACATCGACGCCAACTACACCGTCGAAGGTGATTTGCGTCGTGAAGTTCAGATGAACGTCAAGCGCCTGATGGACCTGGGCTGCTATCGCGGTCTGCGTCACCGCCGCAACCTGCCGGTTCGCGGTCAGCGCACCCACACCAACGCTCGTACCCGCAAAGGCCCCGCAAAGGCCATCGCTGGTAAGAAGAAATAAGGGAGGGTCTGACTGATGGCACGTGATAAGACTCGCGTTAAACGCAAAGAGCGTAAGAACATCGCATCGGGCGTTGCCCATGTGAACTCGACCTTCAACAACACCAAGATCCTGATCTCGGACGTACAGGGCAACGCCATTTCGTGGTCGTCTGCCGGTACCATGGGTTTCAAAGGATCGCGGAAATCGACCCCCTACGCCGCTCAGATGGCTGCAGAAGATGCAGGCAAAAAGGCGCAGGAACATGGCGTCAAGACGCTGGAAGTCGAAGTTCAGGGCCCCGGTTCGGGTCGTGAATCGGCTCTGCGCGCGCTGGCTGCGGTGGGCTTCAACATCACGTCGATCCGCGACGTGACCCCGATTGCTCACAACGGCTGCCGTCCGCCGAAGCGTCGTCGCGTCTAAGCGATTTTGAATTGAGCTGGGGCTGTGTTTTTGCACGGCCCCAGCACGTCATTTTGAACCTCGGGCGTCTGCACCTTGTTGGTCATGGGGCGCGGACAGGAATGGAGGGATTACATGATCCACAAGAATTGGGCAGAATTGATCAAGCCGACTCAGCTGGAAGCCAAGCCGGGCAACGATCCCGCACGCCAGGCGACCCTGGTTGCCGAACCGCTGGAGCGTGGCTTTGGTCTGACCCTGGGCAACGCCCTGCGCCGCGTTCTGATGAGCTCGCTGCAAGGTGCGGCAATCACCAGCGTTCAGATCGACAACGTCCTGCACGAGTTTTCCTCGGTCGCAGGTGTTCGTGAAGACGTTACCGATATCATTCTGAACCTCAAGCAGGTTGCTCTTCGCATGGAAGTCGAAGGCCCTAAGCGCCTGTCGATCAATGCCAAAGGCCCGGCAATTGTCACTGCGGGTGACATCAGCGAAAGCGCTGGCATCGAGGTTCTGAACCGCGATCACGTCATCTGTCACCTGGATGATGGCGCCGATCTGTTCATGGAACTGACCGTCAACACCGGCAAAGGCTATGTTTCGGCTGAGAAGAACAAGCCCGAAGACGCACCTATCGGTCTGATCCCGATCGACGCGATCTATTCGCCGGTCAAAAAGGTCGCCTATGACGTTCAGCCGACCCGTGAAGGTCAGGTTCTGGACTATGACAAGCTGACCCTGAAGATCGAAACCGATGGTTCGATCACACCTGAAGACGCGTTGGCCTTTGCCGCTCGCATCCTGCAGGATCAGCTGTCGATCTTCGTCAACTTCGACGAGCCGGAATCGGCGAGCCGTCAGGACGAGGACGATGGTCTGGAGTTCAACCCGCTGCTGCTGAAGAAAGTGGACGAGCTGGAACTGTCGGTCCGTTCGGCAAACTGCCTGAAGAACGACAACATCGTTTACATCGGCGATCTGATCCAGAAAACCGAAGCCGAGATGCTGCGCACCCCGAACTTCGGCCGCAAGTCGCTGAACGAGATCAAAGAAGTGCTGTCCGGCATGGGTCTGCACCTCGGCATGGATGTCGAGGATTGGCCGCCCGACAACATCGAAGATTTGGCTAAGAAATTCGAAGACGCGTTCTAAGCGCGTCTTCCCAATGCCCGGCTTTCCGGGGACTGTCTGGGCGATGATGCCCCAAGGAGAGCCGGTGACACGCATCGCTGGCCAGACAAAGCAAAACGCGAAAGAAGGAACTAGAAAATGCGTCACGCACGTGGTTATCGCCGCCTGAACCGTACTCATGAGCACCGCAAGGCGCTGTTTGCGAACATGGCCGGCTCGCTCATCGAGCATGAGCAAATCAAGACAACTCTGCCCAAGGCAAAAGAACTGCGCCCGATCATCGAAAAGCTGGTCACTCTGGGCAAGCGCGGCGACCTGCACGCCCGCCGTCAGGCCGCATCTCAGCTGAAAGAAGACAAAGACGTCGCGAAGCTGTTCGAAGTTCTGGGCCCCCGCTATGCCGAGCGTCAGGGCGGTTATGTCCGCATCCTGAAAGCTGGCTTCCGCTATGGCGACATGGCCCCGATGGCGATCATCGAGTTTGTTGATCGTGACATCGACGCCAAAGGCGCAGCCGACAAAGCCCGCGTCGCCGCCGAAGAGGCTGCAGCCGAAGAATAAGAAAGCCCTGCTTTCGAATAATTGGCCCCTGCGTCCCGGACGCGGGGGCTTTTTGGTTTTTGGCTTTGGGCCAAATTCCGAGATTTGTTGCCAGAATCATGAACTTGGGCGATCCTCAAAGAAATTGAAGGATCACTATATGTTTAGATATCTGATTTTTGCGCCCCTGTTTTGCGCAAGCACTGCGCTTTTCGCGCAGGAAACCACAGATGAAACGACCGAGGCGGCGTCGCAAGAAACAACGGACCTTCTGACCGACGCAGAGCTGCAAACTCTGGTCGCGCCGGTTGCATTGTACCCGGATACTCTGCTCATCCAGATACTTGTCGCCTCGACCCAGCCGCTGGAGATTGTGAAGGCCGAGCGTTTTCTGATCGACAATGCAGACCGAGATCCGGCTGAGCTTGAGCCTGAAATCGAAGCGATGGGCTGGGACCCGTCCGTCAGCGTGCTTGCAACAGCGTTCCCCGAGATCGTTGGGCAAATGGCGACACATGTCGACTGGACCGAAACGATGGGAACAGCGATGTTGGCCCAATCTGACGATGTGATGGATGCCGTCCAGGTGATGCGGGATCAGGCAATCGATAGCGGTGCACTGGTGTCCGGCCCGGAACAAACCGTTGAGGTCGAAGAGGATGAAACCGTCGTCATCACACCGACCAACACGGAAACCGTTTACGTTCCGCAATATGATCCTGCCACGGTGTATACCGGGCCATCAACGGGTGACGTCGTTGGGGCCGCTCTGCTGACCTTTGGCACCGTGGCGTTGATTGACGAGATTTTCGACGATGACGATGATTGGTACGATTATTGGGGGTGCCGAAACTGCGGTGGATGGGGCGGTGGCCCGATCTACAGAAACCCGAATATCGACATAGACGTCGATGGTAACGTCAATATCGGTAACAACATTAATCGCAAAGATGTTGAATGGAAGCCTGATACGAACCGTCAGCAACAAGCGCGGAACAAAATCGCCGATCATAAACGCACTGGTGGCGGTGCCGGAACATTGCCCGTTGACCGGCCAAACGGCCGCACAGATGAGTTGCGCTCAAAGCTCAGCCGAGAATCCGGGGCTGCCGACATAAGTCGGGACGGCTCGGGCGCTGCGGCGTTGGCGGCCGGGGCGGGCGCCGGGGCGATTGCGGGTGGTGCACTGGCCAACCGCGGCAATGACAAGCAATTGCCCAAGGTCAATCGGGGGAATGTCGACACTGACAGAGCCGCCGCGAAACAGAAGGCTGTGGACAGAACCAAGCAACCCTCTGGTGCCGCCAAGAAGCCGGTTAAAAGCAACGCAAAGACCGCCAAGAAACCTCAGGCCCAAAGGGCTGCAGTTCAGCAGAAAAAACCTGCGGCCAAAGGGAAAGCCATGCAAAAAAAAGCGTCCGGCAAGAGAACCCACAGCGCGTCAAAACGCGGGCACGCAGCCAAGGGAAAGCGGAGGAGATAAGATGCGGAAACTCATAATTTCTTCTGCCATTCTTTTGATCACGGCGAGCACAGCGGCATCCGAGGGTGCCCGATACAATAGCCCGCAAGCGGCGTTGGATGCGTTTGTCGGTGCTCTGAAGTCGGATGATCGGGACCAGTTGCTGGACGTGTTTGGGGCTGAGGCCGAAGACTTGCTTGCAACCGGCGACCCCGAAGAAGACCGCGCCAGACGAGAGGAAGTGCTTGGCATGTATGCCGAGGGCTATCGTTTCCAGCCGGACGAGAACGGTGTTGTCGTCTTGCTGGGAGAAGGCAGCTGGCCCTTCCCGATCCCGATTTCTCGGGCCGGTGAGGAATGGCACTTTGACCTCGAAGCGGGCATCGAAGAGGTTTCGGCCCGCGAGATTGGCTTGAATGAGCTGGAAGTGATGGAATTGCTTGATGCTTATGTCGATCTTCAGGCCGCGTTCCGTTTGGCCGACCATAATGGCGACGGCGTGATGGAATTCGCGCGCAACATCATTTCCGATCCGGGTGTGAAAGATGGTCTGTTCTGGCCCGAGGAAGACAGCTTTGTCGGCGCGGCGCTCGCGCGGGCGGTGGCTTCTGGGTGGAGTGACGGAGAAGAGGACTACGAACCTGAACCCTTCCTGGGGTACTACTATACAATCCTTCAGGGGCAGGGACCCAATGCTCCGGGTGGTGCGTATTCGTACTTTGTTGGGGGTCATTTTGTAGCAGGTCATGCGCTGCTTGCCGTTCCTTCTAAGTATGGCGAGACCGGAATTCATTCGTTTCTTGTTGGTGAGAACGGTATCATTTTCGAGGCGGACTTGGGTCCTGACACGCTCGAACGCGCTGCGGATATCCAAGAGTATGACCCGGGCCCTGATTGGTCGCCAGCAGAGTAAAACCAAAAGCGTTTGCGAACGCGGACCAGATGGGTGTCGTATTTTAACAAGTTTCGGTGACTTCAGATGATGAACTGTGCTTTCTCACGCGTGAATATGGAAACAGCGTGATTGGAGGCAGCGATGACCGTGTTTTCTGAATTACCGGCACAAATCACCGGTCCATCTGTTTGGAACGGACGGGAAATGGCAGCGCGGCAGAATGAATGGCTGTTGCATCTGAGGCCAGAGGATGTCGCAGACCTTGAGCAAGCCGCGCGCCACTATCTAAGCCTGGGGCGGGATATTGGCGAAATCACCAAAACAGATTTTCCGCTGCACCAGTTCGATCGCCATTTAGAGACCCTAATGGACACCCTGATCAACGGTATTGGGTTCGAAGTGATCCGGGGCCTGCCGGTCGAGACCTATTCTCAGGAGATGGCCGCCGCGATCTTCTGCGGAGTGGGTGCCCATTTGGGATCGGCGCGATCCCAGAATGCACAGGGGCATATTCTGGGTCATGTCCGGGACATTGGGGCGGACGCAAATGACCCGAACACGCGGATCTATCAGACCCACGAGCGGCAGACCTTTCACACAGACAGTGCCGATATCGTGGGGCTTTTGTGTCTTCGGGACGCCAAAGAGGGCGGGGATTCACTGCTGGTCAGTGCCGAAGCCATCTACAACCGGATGCGCGCCGAATGCCCAGACCTGCTGGAGCGATTGTTCGACCCGATAGCAACCGACCGGCGCGGTGAAGTGCCGGAAGGCATGCAGCCCTTTATGACCATTCCGCCCTTCAACTGGCATGATGGCAAGCTGACCGTGTTCTATCAGCGGCAGTATATCGACAGTGCGCAGCGGTTTCCCGAAGCCATGCGCCTGACCCCAGAGCATGTCGCTGCTTTGGACAAGTTCGACTCTTTGTCGAACGACCCAGATCTATATCTGACCATGCGGTTGCAACCCGGCGATATGCAATTTGTCTACAACCATTCTCAGTTGCATGACCGGACGGGTTTTGTGGACTGGCCTGATCCGGTCGACCGTCGGCATCTTTTTCGCCTATGGCTCTCACCCGACGGAGACCGGGAGTTGCCTGACGTTTTCAAACAGCGCTACGGGTCGATCGAAGTGGGTAATCGGGGCGGGATCATTACAAAAGGGACCCGCCTGCACGCGCCGCTGGATTGAGCACGCCGGACAGGTGCTTGCATTAGCGCGCGCGTAGTCGCATATCCTACGCAGCTTTTGAGGTAGAGGTATCCATGCTTCGCGCGACACTTATCGCTTTGACCTGTGCAGTTTCCACATTTGCGACGGCTGAAACACGCGTGCCGCAGTCGCAGGCCGAGATTTCGCTGGGCTTTGCTCCTGTGGTGAAAAAAGCCTCTCCTGCGGTCGTGAATATCTATGCCAAGATCGTGCGGCAGGGGCGGTCCAGCCCGTTCTTTTCGGACCCGTTTTTTCAAGACTTCTTTGGCCGGGGCTTTGGCACGCCACAGCCGCGCGTTCAAAACTCGTTGGGTTCTGGTGTGATCCTGTCCGATGACGGCTATGTCGTGTCTAACTATCACGTGGTTGGATCCGCGACAGAGATCCGGGTCGTCACCACGGACCGACGCGAGTTTTCGGCCACAGTTGTACTGGGCCACGAAGAAAGCGACATCGCGATCGTGCGTTTGGAAGAGGCCGACAACCTGCCGTTCCTGAGCCTGCGGGATTCCGATCAGGTTGAAGTTGGCGAACTGGCCCTGGCCATTGGGAACCCCTTTGGTGTGGGGCAAACCGTGTCTTCGGGTATCATCTCGGGTCTGGCGCGCACGGGAACGGCAACGGGCAACGGTCGCGGGTATTTCATTCAGACGGATGCGGCGATCAACCCGGGCAATTCCGGCGGCGCATTGATCGACGTGAATGGCGATCTGATCGGGATCAACACGTCGATCCTGACACGGTCGGGCGGTTCCAACGGAATCGGTTTTGCAATCCCGGCAAATCTGGTGGCTGAGTTCCTGAAACAGGCGCAGCAAGGCAATGACAGCTTTGTCAGCCCTTGGGCGGGAATGTCGGGTCAGCACATGAGCGCGGATATCGCGGAATCTTTGGGGCTAGTTATCCCGCTGGGCGTTGTGATCTCGGACCTGCATGACCTCAGCCCGCTGCGCGAGGCGGGGCTGAAGGTGGGCGACGTCGTCACCCATGTGGACGGGGACGAGGTGAACTCCCCCGCTGAAATGAAGTTCCGCATGTCTATTGCAGGTGTGGGGGGAAGCTCGGTTCTGACGCGGCTGCGCGGCGACCAAAGCGATGAGGTCGAGGTGGCCTTGATCAAAGCACCTGAAACACCCGCTGCCGAAGAAACCGCGCTGGACGATACGACCGTTCTGCCGGGTTTGATCGTGTCCCGGATCAATCCGGCGGTGATCACCAAGCTGGGCCTGCCCCTGTCTCTGACCGGCGTTGTTGTTGTTGATCCGGGCCCTTATGGCGCGCGGGCCGGGTTACGACCTGGCGATGTAATCGAGACCATCAATGCGGTCGATATTCAGCGCCCCGGTGATGTCGAACGCGCAATGACAAACCCGGGACGCCGTGTGCAGATGGGGCTTCAACGCGAAGGCCGGTCCGTGTCCCTGCGATTCCGGCTGTAACGTATGAGCGATCTGTTCGATACCGGGCCAACCGAACCCGTCGATGCCCCGCGCCGCCCTTTGGCAGATCGATTGCGGCCCCAATCGCTGGGTGACGTCATCGGTCAGGAGCAGGTGCTGGGGCCTGAAGCCCCGCTGGGTGTGATGCTGGCGGCGGGCAGCCTGTCCAGCCTGATCTTTTGGGGTCCGCCCGGAGTAGGAAAGACGACCATAGCGCGGCTTTTGGCGCAGGAAACCGATCTGCATTTTGTCCAGATCAGTGCGATCTTCACGGGTGTGCCTGACCTGAAGAAGGTCTTCGAGGCCGCCAAGATTCGCCGACAGAACGGGCAGGGGACGCTGTTGTTCGTGGACGAGATCCACCGTTTCAACAAGGCGCAGCAAGACGGGTTTCTGCCCCATATGGAAGACGGCACCATCTTGTTGGTGGGCGCAACAACCGAGAACCCGTCATTTGAACTGAATGCAGCTGTGCTAAGCCGGTCGCAGGTTCTGGTACTGGAACGCCTCAGCCTTGCCGACCTTGAGCGCCTGACGCAGCGCGCCGAGAAAGAGCTGGACCGCGCATTGCCTTTGACCCCGGCTGCACGCGATGCGTTGCAGGAAATGGCAGACGGCGATGGGCGGGCGTTGCTGAACCTGATCGAACAGGTCTCGGCCTGGAAAGAGGACGCGCCGCTGGATCCCGATGCATTGTCGACGCGGCTGATGCGGCGGGCTGCGAAATACGACAAGTCGGGTGATGAGCATTACAACCTGATCTCGGCCCTGCATAAATCGGTACGTGGGTCTGACCCGGATGCTGCGCTGTACTGGTTCGCACGAATGCTAACCGGCGGCGAAGACCCGCGCTATCTGGCGCGTCGGATTACGCGGATGGCAGTTGAGGATATCGGTCTGGCGGACCCTCAGGCGCAGGCCATTTGCCTGCAATCGTGGGAAACGTATGAACGGCTGGGGTCTCCCGAAGGGGAATTGGCGCTGGCTCAAGCCTTGGTTTATTTGGCGCTGGCCCCAAAATCCAATGGGGCTTACGTGGGCTATAAAGCGGCCATGCGACTGGCCAAACAGTCCGGTAGCGAGCCACCGCCCAAGCATATCCTGAACGCACCCACTTCGCTGATGAAGGATCAGGGATATGGTGCGGGTTACTCTTATGACCATGACGCCGAGGATGGGTTTTCCGGTCAGAACTACTTCCCTGAAACGATGAAACGCCCGGACCTCTATCAGCCGGTCGAACGCGGGTTCGAACGAGAGCTGAAAAAGCGCCTCGATTACTTTGCCAAGCTTCGGACGCAGCGCAACAGTTAGTTACGCAGGGTTAGTATTGAACATGCCGCCGCGTCACAGGCGACAGGTTCGCAATTGAACGCTTCCCTTGGGTCAATACCAGCAAGGGAGGACGGGAAATGCCGGTTTCAATTGAAAAGACCCAAGACGTCTGGACCATCATCCATGACAGGCCGGATGCACGAAATGCCGTTGATACGGAACACGCTGTAGCTCTGGTTGACGCATTCCTGAGTTTTGAAGTCAGTTCTGCCAAAGCCGCTGTGTTCTGGGGCAAAGGTGGCAATTTCTGCGCGGGCTGGGATCTGAAACTCGCCGCCTCGCTGGCCGACCCTGAACTGCGTGAGGCGTATTTCGACAAACATACCTTTCCAATAGGTTCAGCCACTTCGACACTTGGGCCGATGGGACCGTCCCGGCTGGAGCTTTCGAAACCGGTCATCGGCGCGATTGAGGGTGCCGCCGTGGCCGGAGGCATGGAGCTTGCTCTTTGGTGCGATATCCGCGTGATGGCGGAAACGGCATATCTGGGTGTTTACTGCCGCCGCTGGGGGATTACGCTGATGGATGGCGGCTCGGTCCGGTTGCCGCGTTTGGTGGGGCAAGGCAAAGCGCTGGAGATCGCCTTGACAGGTCGGAAAGTCGAGGCCGAAGAATGTTATCGGATCGGGCTGGCAGAAAAGGTCGTCCCGCATGGTGAAGCGCGTTCTACAGCTGAAGAAACGGCCCATGAAATTGCACGTTTTCCGCAAGAGGCTGTGCGGGCTGACCGCCGTTCGATCATCGAAACGCGGGGTATGCCGGTGCGCGAGGCGCTCAAGGTGGAATGGGCCAACGGGTTGGAGGCGATCCGCCGTGAAGGAACCTCGGGCGCGGGGCGTTTCCGGGATGGTGCCGGGCGGCACGGGGATTTCTCGAACATCTGATCGCAACGACCAGATACCTTGACTCTTGGTGCATTGCGCGCGACAGACGCCCATGATTTCTGGGACACGGACAAAGGTGCAATCCGGGCGGCTCACCCGCGCGGTGCATGGGTTAATGGCATGAGTGGCGTACAGATGATTACAGTCGCTGAAGGGGATGGCGACCAGCGCGTTGACCGCTGGCTGCGCCGTCTTTTTCCGCATGTCAGTCAGGGCCGCATTGAAAAGATGTGCCGCAAGGGTGAGCTGCGTGTCGATGGCAGCCGCGCCAAAGCCTCGACCCGGCTTGAGGTCGGGCAAGTGGTGCGTGTGCCGCCTTTGCCTGACGCAGATCACAAACCGGCTGAGGTCAAACATCGTATCTCGGATGCCGATGCCAAGATGATCCAGTCCTGCGTGATCTACCGCGACGATCACATTCTGGCGCTCAACAAGCCGCAGGGCCTGCCGGTTCAGGGCGGCAGCGGGCAGACCCGGCATGTCGACAGCCTGTCCGAGGCGTTGCGGTTCGGCTATGACGAGAACCCGCGTCTGGTCCACCGCTTGGACAAAGATACGTCAGGTGTTCTGCTGATGGCCCGCACGCGTGAGGCCGCCAAGGGCCTGACGGCCGCTTTCCGTCACCGCGACACGCGCAAGATTTATTGGGCACTGGTGGCCGGTGTTCCGACTCCCTACCTGGGTGAGATCAAGACGGGCCTTGTCAAAGCACCGGGTCATGGCAAGCACGGCGAAGGCGAAAAGATGATCCCCGTGCATATGAACGAAATCGACAGCACACCAGGCGCCAAACGCGCGCACACGCATTACGCGACCCTCTACCGGGTGGCCGGCCGTGCCGCATGGGTTGCAATGGAGCCGATCACCGGGCGGACGCACCAGCTGCGGGCCCACATGGCGGCCATCGGGCATCCGATTATTGGCGATGGAAAATATGGCGGCTCGGGCCAGGAAAACCTTGGCGACGGCTGGGGCGCGCAACTGGGTGGGATCATTAGTAAAAAGCTTCACCTGCATGCCCGGCGACTGTCGTTTCAACACCCAATGACCCGTAAGCCTGTGACAGTCACGGCACCTTTGCCGGATCATATGAAGCACAGCTGGGATACGTTCGGGTGGACCGAGGATCTGGCTGCTGACGATCCGTTTGAGGATCTGCAATGAGCGCACCCTTACGGCTGGTTCTGTTTGATGTCGACGGCACGCTGGTCGACAGTCAGGGCAGTATCGTTCACTCCATGACAACCAGCTTTCAGGCTGCTTCGGTGCCTGTCCCGTCGCGCGACGCGATCCTTTCGATTGTGGGTCTGTCCTTGCCACACGCCATTGCGCGACTGGCACCGGATCAACCATCCTTGGTCCAGGGTGATCTGGTTGAAGGGTACAAAGAGGCTTACCACGCACATCGGCTGGACCTGGGTGCGGCCAGTTCGCCGCTTTATCCCGGCGCGCGTGAGGCGATTGAAGCGTTACACGCTGTGCCCGAAGTACTTTTAGGAGTAGCCACCGGCAAGTCACAGCGCGGTCTTGATGCGTTGATCGAGGCGCACGGGCTGGAGGCTTATTTTGTGACGCGTCAGGTTGCAGATCATCACCCGTCCAAGCCACACCCGTCCATGGTGCAGACCGCCTTGTCTGAAACCGGTGTTGATCCGGATTGCGCAGTGATGATTGGTGATACGAGCTTTGACATGGACATGGCTGCGGCGGCGGGTGTGCGTGGAATTGGGGTGACCTGGGGATACCATGATCGCTCGGCTTTGGCTTCGGCGACTTGCGTGATCGAGACATTTGACCAGTTGCCCACGGCGCTGGCTGGAATATGGAACTAGGAAATGAGCGACTGGAAACCAAAACGCTTCTGGAAAGACAGTGCCGTTGTCGAGGCCGACGGCGGGTTTGCGGTTGAATTGGACGGTCGACGTGTCAAAACGCCCGCCAAGAAAGGTTTGATCTTACCGACCCGCAGCATGGCCGAAGCGGTCGCGGTAGAATGGGATGCGCAGGAAAAAGAAGTTGATCCTGCGACAATGCCGTTCACACGTTCTGCCAATGCCGCAATCGACAAAGTGCGCGTTCAGCATGCAGAAGTGGCCGACATGCTGGCCGATTACGGCGATTCTGATCTGCTGTGTTACCGTGCCACGCACCCGCAAGAGCTGCAGAACCGCCAAAGGGACGAATGGGACCCGGCCTTGGATTGGGCCGAATCTACGTTGTCCGTTCGTCTGGTACCGGTCGCAGGGGTGCTGCACCAACCACAAGCGCGTCCGGCCTTGGAGACGCTGCGCGCACGGGTCCATGCGCTGAATGCGTTTCAACTGGCGGCCTTCCACGATCTTGTCAGCCTGTCAGGGTCGTTGATTCTTGGGTTCGCGGCAGCCTTGGATTGGCGCAATCCGGACGAGATATGGCGCATTTCGCGACTGGACGAAATCTGGCAGATCGAGCAATGGGGCCATGATGACGAGGCGCATGAGGTTGCTGAGGTCAAAAGGGCGGCGTTTCTACATGCAAAACGCTTCTTTGATATGTCGGTTTGAGCCATAATTCCTGATATTTGGGCAATTGTGCAAAGGGCTTGGGGGGTGAACCATCGATTTCGATGATCCGACCCTTGACGTTTGTTTATGAATACGCCCAAACTCAGTCCCACTAAAGGGGAGACACCTTTGGGGTAACCTATCCGGCATCCACTTGCCGGGCAGAGCCGTTTCTTATGAGACGGAAAATCAGGAAGAGGTAAAAATGAAAAAATCCGTAATCTTGGGCGCGGCGACGATTGCCGGTCTGGCTGCTGGTGCAGCTGCGGCGGGCACCATTGACGACGTCAAGGCGCGCGGCAAGTTGAATTGCGGCGTGACCACCGGTCTGGTTGGTTTTGCTGCACCCGACGCAAATGGTGAATGGCAAGGCTTTGACGTTTCGCTGTGCCGCGCTGTTGCTGCTGCCGTTCTGGGCGACGCAAACGCCGTTGAGTTTGTTCCGACCACCGGTAAAACACGCTTTACTGCGCTGGCATCCGGCGAAATCGACATGCTGGCCCGTAACACCACATGGACCTTCAGCCGCGACGTCGACCTGAAGTTCGAATTCACTGGTGTGAACTACTATGACGGTCAGGGCTTCATGGTTCCCAAGGCGCTGGGCGTCAGCTCGGCCAAGGAACTGGACGGCGCAACCGTTTGTATCCAGACCGGCACCACAACCGAGCTGAACCTGGCGGACTTCTTCCGCTCGAACAACATCAGCTATGAGCCGGTTCCGATCGAAACCAACGCCGAAGCGCAGCAACAATATCTGGCTGGTTCGTGTGACGTTTACACCACTGACGCATCGGGTCTGGCAGCGACGCGCGCCACGTTTGAAGCACCGGACGAGCACGTTCTGCTGCCCGAAATCATCTCGAAAGAGCCTCTGGGACCGCTGGTTCGCCACGGTGACCACGAGTGGGGCGACGTTGTCCGCTGGACTCTGAACGCGCTGGTCTCGGCAGAGGAACTGGGTGTGACCTCGGCCAATATCGATGAGCTGAGCGGTGGCACCGACAACCCGGAAATCAACCGCCTGCTGGGTACCGAAGGTACTCTGGGTGAGATGCTGGGCCTGGACGCTGACTGGGCTGCCAAAGCCATCAAAGCAGGTGGCAACTATGGTGAAGTATTCGCCAAGAACATCGGTGAAGAAACTCCGATTGGTCTGGCGCGCGGCTTGAACGCTCAGTGGACCGAAGGCGGCCTGCTGTATTCGCCGCCGTTCCGCTAAAATCTACGGAGATGGGCGCAGGGTATAACCTGCGCCCTCTTCACATCAAAGAGCTGCGGAAGCATTCAGAGCGGGAAAAACTCGCCAAGACAAAAAAACCGCACGCTACGGGGATTTCAAAATATGTCGACTATGACTGATCCACCGAAAGCTGACTTTCGGTTGTCCATGCTCATTAACGACACTCGCTATCGCTCCCTGACGTTTCAGGTGATCGCGGCGATCGTTATTGCGCTTTCCATCTGGTATCTCGGAAACAACCTGATCCAGAACCTTCGGGCCGCAGGGCTCAACATCTCTTACTCGTTTTTGGGCGACTCCTCCGGGTATGACATCAACCAGAGACTGATAGAATATGACAGCCAGTCCAGTCACGGGCGTGCGGCTGTTGTTGGTATTCTCAACACGCTGTTGGTTGCCTTTCTGGCATGTATTACGGCCACGGTGTTCGGCGTGATCGCCGGGGTTCTGCGGCTTTCGAACAACTGGCTCGTGTCGAAACTGATGGCGGTCTATGTCGAGATCTTCCGGAATATTCCGGTTCTGATCTGGATCATCATAATCTTCACCATCATGACGGCTGTACTGCCCGCGCCACGCGCGTTCCGGGGCGATGCCGCCACATCCAGTATGTTGTTCGACGCCTTTGCCTTTACCAACCGGGGTGTCTATATCCCGCGGCCCGAGTTCGCAAACGGGCTGTTTGGCGCAACCATTCTGAACTGGTTGCTGGTGATTGTCGTTTTGATCGGTTCGTGGTTCGCCTCGCACGAGATCGAAAAGCGGGCCACATTGAAACAGGAAGAGACCGGCGAACGTCCGAAGACATTCTTGGTCAAATTGGCTGTTTGGCTGGTGCCCTTTGCCTTGCTGATGCTCATCATGGGTTTGACCTGGGATATTCCCGCTCTGAAAGGCTTTAATTTCAGCGGTGGTATCAAGGTTGGCGGCCCGCTGATTGCATTGTGGTTCGCCCTGTCGATCTACACCGGTGCCTTCATTGCGGAAAACGTACGTGCGGGTATTCAGGCGATCAACAAAGGTCAGACCGAGGCCGCCGCCGCGCTGGGTTTGCGTCCCGGACGGATCATGAACCTTGTCGTTCTGCCCCAGGCACTGCGTGTCATCATACCGCCGCTTATTTCGCAATACCTGAACATCACCAAGAACTCGTCGCTGGCGATCGCTGTTGGTTATGCAGACATCACAGCCACGCTGGGCGGCATCACGCTGAACCAGACCGGTCGTGCGATCGAATGTGTGCTGCTGCTGATGCTCTTCTATCTGACAGCCTCGTTGCTGATTTCGATGGCGATGAACATCTACAACGCCTCCGTTAAGTTGAAGGAGCGCTGAGCCATGAGTGATCAAACAACAAACCCGATCGCCTTTGTGGCCGAAGGCACTATCCCGCCTTCACCGCCACCTGCAAATGAAGTCGGAGTGGTCAAGTGGCTACGCGAGAACCTCTTCTCGGGCGTGACAAACACCATCCTGACGGTGCTGTCGCTGGTGCTGATCTACATTCTGTTGAAAAACACGTTGCCGTGGATTTTGAACGGGGTGTGGAATGCCAACTCTCTGGCGGAATGTCGCGAGATCCTGGACGGCAAGACCGGCGCCTGTTTTGCGGTTCTGACGGAACGCTGGCCTCAGCTGATCTATGGCTTCAAGTACCCGGCCGACGCTTATTGGAGACCAAACCTGGCCTTTGTGCTGATGCTGGTTGCCCTTGCCCCGGTGTTGTTCTTTGACCTGCCACGCAAGATGCTGCTGTTCACTGCGGTTTACCCGTTTGTGGCCTTTTGGCTGATCTGGGGCGGCACGATCCTGGTTCCTCTGGTGGCGCTGGTTGGTTTCATTGCAGCAGGTGCCGTATTCCAGAAACTGGGCAACAACAGCTTTGCTGCCGGGTTCTTTGGGGCTATTGTGACTGCGTTGGTGATCTGGAATGTCGGCGGAGCTCTGATCCCGGAAAGTGCATCAGAGAATGCTTGGCTCACAGCTGTTCCCAGCCGTGATCTGGGTGGCTTCATGCTGAACATGATGCTGGGTGTGACCTGTGTGTCTCTGTCGGTGCCGCTGGGCATCGCGCTGGCCTTGGGTCGTCAGTCGAACATGCCGCTGATCAAGTGGGTTTGCGTTATCTTTATCGAATTCATCCGTGGCGTGCCTCTGATCACGCTGCTGTTCGTGGCTTCGGTGATGCTGGCGTATTTCTTCCCGCCTGACAGCACAGTCGACCTGTTCCTGCGTGTTGTGATCATGATCACCATGTTCTCAGCCGCCTATATCGCCGAGGTGATCCGTGGCGGTCTGGCGGCACTTCCGCGTGGACAGTACGAAGCAGCAGACAGTCTGGGTCTGGATTACCCGCAAGCGATGCGGCTGATCATCCTGCCGCAGGCTCTGAAGATTTCGATTCCCGGGATCGTGAACGTGGCCGTGGGCCTGTTCAAGGATACCACACTGGTTTCGGTCATCTCGATGTTCGATCTGGTGGGCATGATCCGGGGTCCCATTCTGGCGTCGACCGAATGGAACGGCGTCTATTGGGAGCTTCTGGGCTTTGCCGCGCTTCTGTTCTTCGTCGTCTGTTACGGCATTTCTCAATATTCTCAGTGGCTCGAGCGTCGCCTTGCCACAGATCATCGTTAAGGAGTTCAACACATGTCTGAACTTGCAGTAGAACGCGAAATCGACCGCTCGAAGATGCAGGTGAGCGACGAGGTCGCCATCGAAATCAACGGCATGAACAAGTGGTACGGATCATTCCACGTGCTGCGCGACATCAATCTGACCGTCAATCAGGGCGAGCGGATCGTTATCGCGGGTCCGTCGGGCTCGGGCAAATCCACGCTGATCCGCTGCCTGAATGCGCTGGAGGAACACCAGCAAGGCAAGATCGTTGTGGACGGGATCGAGCTGTCGAATGACCTGAAGAACATTGACAAGATCCGGTCCGAGGTTGGCATGGTGTTCCAGCACTTCAACCTGTTCCCGCACCTGACCATTCTGGAAAATTGCACACTGGCCCCGATCTGGGTACGCAAGACGCCCAAGAAAGAGGCCGAAGAACGCGCGATGCACTTCCTTGAGAAGGTGAAGATTCCCGATCAGGCGTTGAAGTACCCCGGTCAGCTGTCCGGTGGTCAGCAGCAGCGTGTGGCGATTGCCCGTTCGCTGTGCATGATGCCGCGGATCATGTTGTTCGATGAACCAACATCGGCGTTGGACCCCGAGATGATCAAAGAGGTGCTCGACACCATGATCGAACTGGCCGAGGAAGGTATGACCATGCTCTGTGTGACCCACGAGATGGGCTTTGCCCGTCAGGTCGCCAACCGCGTGATCTTTATGGACGCGGGCCAGATCGTGGAACAGAACGAGCCGGAAGAGTTCTTCAACAATCCGCAGAGCGAACGGACCAAACTGTTCCTCAGCCAGATTTTGGGGCACTAAACGGCCTTAAATTGAAGAAAGGGCGGGGTTTTGCCCCGCCTTTTTTTATTGCAGCAACTCGCGCGGAATGGCGAAGCCAAGGACTTTTCCGCGGTGCCATTGCACCTCGGTCCAACTGGTGATGTCAAATTCCATGACGGTCGTTGCGCAGGTCGGATAGTCCAGAAATCGCGGATGTGTCGGAGCTTCCCGCACCAGCTGGTGGGCAAGCTGCGCTATCCCAGGATTGTGCCCCAACATCAAAACGGTTTGCCCCTTTGCTTCGAATAACTGGCGTATCATCTGGTCAGGCCCCGCCAGGTAGAGCGCGTCGCGAAACTTTGCGCGCCGGGCCGTCATGGACATCCTATCCCAGGTTTCGCGGGTTCGGGTCGAGGTCGAGCTGAGAACCTCATCCGGCACCCAACCATGTGTACGCAGCCATTTGGCAATTGCGGAGGCTGACTTGCGTCCACGTTTGTTCAACGGGCGCGCATGATCATCCAAAATCGGGTTATCCCAGCTGGATTTGGCGTGGCGTGTCAGGATCAGCGTGCGGGTCATGACGTGTGGAACGACCTCATGTGATGGGCCGACTGTTCTGATGTACGCTCCGCTCCTGCACTGAGAGGGCATGCAAGGCGGGCAAGACATCCGCCGGTCATGCAGGTCTGTCCTTGGGTTGTGTCAAGGTGGCTGTGGCAGGCTGAGATGTTGTAGAATTCCTGAGCGTTCAGGGCACCGACCGGGCAGGCCTGCGTACATGGCGCGACGCAGGTAATGCAGGGAGATTGTCCGGGTGTGTCCGGGATACTGAATTCTTCGGCAAAGTGCAGTGCACCTCGATATGAGATCATCATGCCCACCGTGTCATGCACCAAAGCGCCCACCGGGCTGCTGAAGGTCCGTCCTGATTTCAGGGCCCAATCGATGAAAGGGGCATAAGGTGGCCCGCCAAAAGGAAAATAGGCCTCGGCATTAAATGTCTGGGCTATTTCGCCAATGATCCTAGCGGACCAGCGGTCAACCGGGTCCGGTGCCCCCCATTCTGGTGCGGCCTTCAAAACAGGCCAAAAGTCCCCTCCGGCGCCTAAAAGGACCAACGTACCGGATTCAAGCTGTTTGGCTTCCACCTTACGGGGACGCAGTGCTCCCATGACAATCAGTCCCTCACGATGAGCGACCTCAACGATGTGGTCATAGGATATCGCATTTGGGTCAGAGGAAGGCTGCGCAAGATTGGCCATGTTTCATCCTTCCTTGAACGGGTCAGTCCGGCCTTATAAGCGACCCGGCCCCGTGTTCTGTAAACAATTCTAGCAACACGGCATTCGGTGCGCGCCCGTCCAGGATCACCACGGCCCGGACGCCGCTGTGCAGCGCGTCCAGGGCCGTTTCAGTTTTGGGGATCATGCCGCCCGCGATCGTGCCTTCGCGGGTCATTTCGCGAATTTGTCCTGCCTTCAGTTCGGTCACAACATCTCCGGCGGCATTCTTGACGCCTGAGACATCGGTCAGCAGCAGCAGACGGTCGGCTTTCAGGGCCGAGGCAATTGCGCCCGCCGCCGTATCGCCATTGACGTTGAAGGTTTCACCATCGCGGCCGGCACCCAACGGGGCAATCACCGGGATCACATCATGAGAGAACAAGTCATGCAGAATCTTCGGGTTCATGTCAGAGGGGGTGCCCACATATCCCAGAGATGCGTCCGTCTGGTCGCAGACCATCAGGTTTGCATCCTTGCCAGACAGCCCCACGGCAGAACCCCCTTGATCGTTGATCGCCTGGACAATGCGCTTGTTCACAAGACCGGACAAAACCATCTCGACCACTTCGACGGTTGCTGTGTCTGTCACACGCTTGCCGTTCACGAATTCAGACTGGATATCCAGCTTGTCCAGCATCGCGTTGATCATCGGACCGCCACCATGAACGACAACTGGATTAACCCCAACCTGACGCATCAGAACCACGTCACGGGCGAAGCTTTCCATCGCCTCATCGCTGCCCATTGCGTGACCGCCCAGCTTGATGACGACAATGGCCCCGTCATAGCGCTGCAGATAGGGCAGAGCGCTGTTGAGTGTGGCTGCGGTGGCGATCCAGTCCCGGTTCATATCTCTTGTCTTCATGGCTAAAGTCCCTTTGGAGACCTGTGTTAGGGCCTTTGTCCGGCCCTGCCAAGTGTGAAGCTATTCCAGATGCGCAATGATGGACCGCAGGGTCGCGATACCGTCGCCTTTTTCGGAAGAGGTCAGCACGATTTCCGGGAACGCTGCGGGGTGCTTGGATAGGGCCGCACGTGTTTGGTCCAGCACCTTTTCGCGGTCCTTGGCCTTGACCTTGTCCGACTTGGTCAGAACGCATTGAAAGGTCACGGCGCTGGTGTCCAGCAGCTTCATGATCTCGGCATCGACTGGCTTCACGCCGTGGCGCGCATCGATCAGTACAAAGGCACGTCGCAGGGTCTGGCGACCACTGAGATACTGTTTCAGCAGCTTCTGCCATTTCTCCACCACTTTCAGCGGGGCGTTGGCGTATCCATAGCCGGGCAAGTCCACCAGATAGAGTTCGGGGCCTTGGGTGAAAAAATTGATCTCTTGCGTGCGCCCGGGCGTGTTCGAGGCGCGCGCCAAACCCTTGGTTCCGGTCAGCGCGTTGATCAGACTGGATTTGCCGACGTTCGACCGGCCTGCAAAACAGACCTCCAACCGATCAGGGGCGGGCAGGCCGTTCATGGCGACCACGCCTTTGACAAATTCAGAAGGGCCAGCAAACAGCTTGCGCCCGTGTTCTTTGGAAAGGTCATCCGGCTCTTCAGCCAGTGGAAACGGAAGCGATGTCATAGCACGCGCACCTCATCATTCAGGCGGACTTCACCACCCTGAATGACTTCGGCGTAAACACCGAAATCCTGATGGCCCCAATTGCTCAGCGCACCCAGAGTGTCTGCGTCACGTGCGCCAGTCTCTGGGTTCGCGGTGGTGGCCATGCAACGGGTAATGCGTTCGCGGATACGGAACACGGCCTGCCCAATGCGGACGTCGCGCCCCAACCAGTCAAACTCTTCCCACAAGGGCAGGCCGTCAAACCAGATGTTCCCGCGCCAGCGGACGGTGGACAGCGACTGGCCAAGCTTTTGCTCGACAGCGCGGTGTGATGCCATGTTGCACAGGCTGATGGATGGGAAATCACTGTCGGTCATCCCGCGTCCCGGAACCCGGACTATTCTGTCAGGTGCCGCGCGGTCGGCGGGTATCAGAGGTTTTACCCAATCCAGGAAAACCTCTTGTTCGGTATCCGGGGCAAATAGCAGATCAGGCCGGTCAGGATGGCGCAAAGTTACACGCTCGTCTTGGAGTTCGGCTGAGATCGCCGCCAGCTCGGGTGCTTTAGCGACCCGGGTGAAATTCGAACAAGGGGCCCAGTCCGAACCATCTGTCTTGGCCGCCTCATGAGCCACCGCCCAAACGCGATCCCCGGGCATGGTCTGCCCGGGGATGACTGTGACTTGGCTCAGCGTTTCTCGACCATGGCTTTTGATCGGGTGACGCCAGAGGTTTGAGACTGTGCCGCTCATTTGTTGTCCGTTTTTGGCGTCTTCTTGAAGCCGGACTTAATGTTCCCGAATACGTCCGGGGTATAGCCCTGACTGCGCATGATCAGATATTGCTGCGTGAACGTGATCGTGTTGTTCGCAATCCAGTAGACAACCAGACCGCTGGCGAAACCGCCCAGCATGAACATGAAGACCCAAGGCATCCAGGCAAAGATCATCGCTTGTGTAGCGTCGGTTGGTGCCGGGTTCAGCTTTTGCTGCAGCCACATCGAGATACCCAGCAACAGCGGCAGAATACCGATGAAGATCAGCGCCATGAAGCTTTCGGGCGCGGGTGCGGCCCAGGGCAGCCAGCCAAAGAAGTTGAAGATCGAGGTCGGATCCGGCGCGCTCAGATCCTGGAACGGGCCGAACCAGGGGGCCTGACGCAGTTCGATCGTGACAAAGATAACCTTATACAGCGAGAAGAAGATCGGGATCTGCAACAGGATCGGCAAACAGCCCGCAGCCGGGTTCACCTTTTCCTTCTTGTACAGTTCCATCATGCCTTGCTGCATCTTCTGCCGGTCGTCGCCGGCGGCCTCTTTCAGGGCCTCCATCTGCGGCTGCAGTTCTTTCATCTTCGCCATCGAGACGTAGGATTTGAACGCCAGCGGGAACAGAATCGCCTTGATGATCAGCGTCAGGCCGATAATCGACCAACCCATGTTGCCAATCAGCACGTTGATGTTGTGCAGAAGCCAGAAGATCGGTTTGGTCAGGAAGAAGAACCAGCCCCAATCAATGCTGTCGATGAACTTCTGAACGCCTTCTGACTGGTATTCCCGAATGGCCTCCCATTCTTTTGCACCGGCAAAAAGGCGTGTGGTGACCTGCTCGGTCGCGCCCGGCGCAACTGTCAGCGTCGGCAGAACCGTTTCTGTCTGATAGATTTTGCGGCGCGAGTCATACTTGGCGGCAGCTTTGAATGCGGAACCAGGCTCAGGGATCAGAGTGGTCATCCAATAATGATCGGTGAAACCGATCCAGCCATTTTCCTTTACCTGATATACCTCGGCCTGCGCACGCTCATTCGGGTCGATGTCGAAATCACGGACGTCGCCATAGTCCACCTCCGTCAGTGTCCCGTCGGCCATGCCGATGACGCCTTCATGGAGAATGAAGAAATTCTTCAAGCCAGGCAGATCACCGTCTTCGCCGATACCGTGGCGTGCCAGGATGCCGTAGGGGGCCATGCCGACCTCGGCTTCGGTGGCGTTTTCAACCGACTGTGTGACGCTGAACATATAGTTCTCATCAACCGAGATAGCGCGGCGGAAGGTCAAACCATTGCCGTTGTCCCAAACAAGCGTCACCGGACTGTCAACGCCAAGGGTCTCGCCCTGTTCAACGGACCAGATTGTGTTGGGTCCGGGAACGTCGGCACCGCTCAAGCCCGCGCCAGGGGCCCAACCGTATAGGGCATAATACGCGGACTCGGACCCCACCGGTGACATCAGTTCGACAATCGGAGAATCGTCGGCCAGCGAAACCTTATAGTCTTTCAGCGACAGCTCATCGATGCGACCACCGGCCAGCGACAGGCTACCGGTCAGGCGCGGGGTGTCGATATCGATCCGTGGCGCCTGGGCCTCGGGCTCAGCTTCTGTCGCAGCCGCAGTAGCTTCCCCCACAGCGCCTGTACCTGCAGCGCTGGGCGTCTGAACCTCATTGCCTTCAACATTGGAAATTTCAGCCTGTTCAGGAGCAGGTGTCGGTTCCGGCGGAGGGAACAGCACAAACCAGACCAGGATCACGAGAAAGCTGAGCGCAGTTGCGAGGATGAGATTCTTGTTCTGATCGTCCATAGGGGACAGCCACCTTGAGCAGTGAAAGACACCCGCAGGGTTCAACAGAGTGCGGGCCCAAAGGTCAAGCGGAATCGCCCTTCAATTCGTCACGTACCGGTCTTCTTTGGCTTGATTTGGGGTTCTTTAACCTGTTTCCCGCCCAATTTTGGGTACTCGGTTCAATTTGCTGCGATAGGACATGATCCAGTCCCTGGTTTTTTCGACTGGCATCGGCTTGCTGATACCAAAACCCTGAACATGGTCACATCCCAACTGGGCCATCAATGCATGCTCGCCTGGCGTTTCGACGCCTTCGGCCAGTGTTTCCAGATTCAAACGTTCAGCCATGGTCAGAATGGCGCTTGCCAGTTGCTGCTGGCTGGGGTCTTGATCGGCTTTTGCGACAAAAGACCGATCGATCTTTATGCGCGACACGTTGAATCGTTTTATGGATGCGATCGAGGCATGGCCGGTTCCAAAATCGTCCAAATCAATGCAACAGCCCATTGTAGCCAACCCGGTGACGTTGCGGGTTATGACGTCATCAGGTCGACGGGAAAAAACGGTCTCCAACACTTCGACTGCCAACCTGTCGGGTGTCAGGTCGAATTGATCCAACTCCCATTTTAGGCGGTCGATCAGGCCCGGATTGCGCAGCTCGTCCGAGGAAAAGTTGATGCCGATACGCGGCACATAAAGCTCTGCCTGATCCCAGTCGCGCATGGCAGAAAATGCGTAGTGCCGCATGGTCTGCCCCAGCCGACCCATAAGATCGGCATGTTCTGCAAACGGCAGAAAGACGTTGGGGCCCAGAACCCCCTTTTTAGGGAGCTCCCATCTGGCCAGTGCCTCAAAGCCAGTGACGCGCCCGGTGTCGGTGGATATCTGAGGTTGAAACCAAGGACGAATCTCACCGCTGTCCAGGGCAGTTTCAAACTCCTTGCGCAGATTGGAGCGGACCTGAGCCCGGCGGCGGGTTTCGGACGAAAAGGCGCGAATCGTGGATGGGCCATTCTGTTGCGCTTCAAGCAGGGCGTTATTCGCAGCATCGCGCCAGTTGTTCGGATTGGCCTTCGGAGCTGTAGATATAGGCGTAGATCGTCT
>NZ_WVRF01000023.1:0-47893 GCF_013110775.1 Ruegeria sp. HKCCD7296 | reverse complement strand
TGTGTCACCGCCGCTTCCGCAGCGTCCCAGAGCCTCAGCAGCGCCGGTGAAGGGGGTTCTAAGGTTTACTCCCAAAACCCGCAACCCAAAAAAACAAAAAATCAAAAGTTTTTCTCTGATGCAAATTTTTACATTTAAAATCAAATAGATATGATGGTATTCTCTCGCCTAAAACCGCCCAAACCAGCCAAGAACACTCGAAACTTCAGAGCCCTGCCCCTTTATGCACACGGTTACCCACAGACTCGGCGTCGAGTCAGGCGGAGTCTGCAGTTTTGCTTCCGGAAACGAGTCTAGGAGTCGGCAAACGCAAAGCAAGAAGTGTGAGAATGATCGTCAGATAGACAAGCGGCTCGATCTGGAACCCTTTGGCCAGCATCACAAAGTGCAAGGCACCCAAAAGAGCGACTGGGTACACCAAACGGTGGAGCTTGCGCCAACGCGTCCCTAACCTGCGCACCGACCAATTGTTGGATGTCACCGCGAGCGGCACCATAAGAAGGAAGGCCGCCATGCCGACCGTGATATAAGGACGCTTGAGAATATCCGCCCAAATCTGACTGGGAAGCTGTACATCCAAGATCAGCCAAACAAGAAGATGCAAACTGACATATGAAAATGTCAGCACTCCAATCGCGCGCCGGAACTTCATCAGGTTCAGACCCGCAAACCGGCGCAGGGGCGTGATTGCCAGGCCAGCGATCAAAAGTTGCAGGGCCAGTTCGCCATAGCGATGCTCCAGCGCTTCGATCGGGTCGATACCCAGCCCCCCGGACAGGCCGAGGAAAAACAGCCAGGGCGCAGGTAGCGCGCCAAGCAGGTAAATGGCCCATACCGGAATACGGCGGAATATCTGGTTCACGGCCTGCATGGGCTTAGTAGTTTTTGGCCAGATCCAAGCCTTCATACAGGCTGGCGACCTCTTCCTCGTAGCCGTTGAACATGAGAGTGGGGATTCGTTTGGCAAACAGACCGCCGCCAATGCGACGCTCGGACGCCTGAGACCAACGCGGATGATCAACCTTCGGATTCACATTGCTGTAAAACCCGTATTCGCGGGGGTTCGACATGTTCCAGCTTGTGGGCGGCTCTACATCGGTCAGCGTGATGCGCACGATCGATTTGATCGACTTGAACCCGTATTTCCACGGAACCACCAAACGCAAAGGCGCGCCATTCTGGTTCGGAATCGTTTTCCCGTAAATTCCGGTGGCTATGAACGTCAGAGGGTGCATCGCCTCATCCAGACGCAAGCCTTCACGATACGGCCATTCAAGAATGGGGAAGCGTGTTCCGGGCATCTCATCCGGGCGGTACGCGGTTTCAAAGGCCACATATTTCGCACTCTCCTGAACTCCGGCCATATTCAGCAGGTCGGCGAGTTCGAAACCGTTCCACGGAATGACCATTGACCACGCTTCAACACAACGGAAACGATAGATCCGCTCTTCGATGGTCATCTCAGACAGAATATCCTTAAAGTCATACTCACCCGGGCGATCCACCAAGCCGTCGATCTTGACGCTCCAGGGTTCGGTCACAAGAGAACTGGCATACTTAGCAGGGTCATCTTTTCCGGTCCCGAACTCATAATAGTTGTTGTAGCTCGTGATCTCTTCCCATGTATTCGGTTCCAACGCGTCTTGCGCTGCAGCCGGGCGCGCCATCGCGGTTAGCCCAACACCCGCCAAACCGGCCATCACCTGCCGCCGGTTCAGGAACGCCGCCTTTGGCGTGACGTCGGCTTGTGTCAAAGTATTGGTCCAGCGATGCGCCATGTATGTCTCCGTCGTGTCCACGTGTCAGTCTTGACTTAATGCGCTGATAGCACAGCGCCAGCGAAACAGGCGTAACGATTGAGCGAAGTGACTGTAACGTTCTCAAATCGGACGCCTCGAAAAGACCGGAGCATTCTGCCTGTTCAGCTCTTCTTTTCGACTGCTTTGGCCGAGCTATTTATCGGAAACCTTTACAAAAGCGCCTACCGGACTGCACTCTGTCACGCAGGCATCGCACGCGTTCCTGCGCGTTGCTTGTCTGTTATTGTAGCCGTTTCGCCGCAAAAGGGAGGAAGAACTATGTGTGACATCTGTGTAATGAATGCCGTCAAGGACAGGATGCTGTCTCGGCGCGGGTTCTTCAAAGCTGCAGCTGCGACAGGCGTTGCCGCCGTCGCAACCGGTGGTACGGCCCCCGCATCGCTGGCCGCAGGACATGGCGGCATCGAGGATATGACCCACACGCTCAGCCCGGAATTTCCGACATGGGGCGGTGACCCTGGCATTTCGGCAGAACAGGCTTTCAACTTTGCAGATCACGGTTTCAACCTGTTCAATTTGTCGATCAATGAACACACAGGCACCCATATCGACGCCCCGCTGCACTTTTCCGCGGATGGCACATCGGTCGATGAGATCCCGGTCAACGACCTGGTCGCGCCATTATGTGTAGTCGATATCGCCGCCCGCGCGGCTGAGGACGCAGACACACGAGTCACGCCAGACGATCTGAAGGCATGGATATCGGCGAACGGAGACATCCCTGACGGTGCCTGCGTGGCGATGCATTCCGGCTGGGGCGGAAAAACAGCCACAGATGAGTTCCGCAACTTCGATGGCGAAGCGCAGCACTATCCCGGCTTTCATGTCGAAGCGGCGCAGATGCTGATGGCAGATACCGGCGCGCGGTCGATTGCTGTGGATACGCTGTCGCTGGATCACGGCATGTCGGCAGATTTTGCCACCCATTATGCGTGGCTGCCTTCAGGTCGGTTTGGGATTGAATGCCTGGCCAATCTGGACCGGGTGCCGGCATCCGGCGCGACGCTTGTTATTGGCGCACCAAAACACGCGGGTGGTACCGGCGGCCCAGCGCGGATTTTTGCGCTAGTGTAAAAAACTGCACAAAACAAAATTAAGGCTCACCCTGATGGTGAGCCTGTTTTGAACTGATCCCCAGCTGTCAGGATGTTCTGCTTGACCTAAAGGTACCTTGAGCAATCAAGGTGCCTCGGGAAAGCCAGATTGAATCAGAAAGTCCCGATCATGCACATCCTGACCGTCCTTGACCATCCAGACCCAAACTCATTTACCGCCGCCGCAGCGCGGATGTTCATGGATGGTGCGAAGGCAGCCGGTCACACGACAGAATTTGCTGACTTGCATGCCGAGGAATTCGATCCGCGTTGGACTGTGGCGGACATAGACGGGGATTCGGCGTCCGCACCACTTGCAGACATACGATCCGAACAAGAACGGATCTCTCGCTCGGATGCGATCTGTCTCGCGTTTCCGCTTTTCTGGTGGGGGATGCCGTCAATGATGAAAGGTTGGGTTGACCGCGTCTGGTCATGGGGTTGGGCATAGGATCAGTTGGATGATCGCGAAAAGTCGCTGCAACGGCCCAGATCCGGAGTCTTGCTGATACCCGCTGGCGCGCGATCCGACGAAATGAAGGACGCCGGATATCTGAATGCAATGGAGACCCTCTGGACACAGGGCACGTTCGGATATTTTGGGTTCTCGCCCCGCAAGCTGGAAATCCTCTGTGGATCCACAGGGTCAGAAGGACGTCGCGAAGCCCTTCTGGAGCAAAGCTACAACGCAGGTCTGACCATACCGCCACCTCGGCAGCCCTGAGGTTTATGGGCGCAATGGAACATCAGGCATTGATATATGGTAGATGCTGAAAAAAGACCCGCTGAAACAGCGGGTCTTTCTTTCCGTTTTGATCAATGCACCACGGCATCATCCGGGCGAGGTCGGTCTGACGTGCCCAAACGGTCGCCTATGATCAGACCATCGGTCCCGGCGGTCACCGGAACGGTCTCTCCATCCTTGATCTCGCCGGCCAGCAGCGCTTCGGCCAGCGGGTTCTGCAAGGCGCGCTGAATCACACGCTTCAACGGACGCGCGCCAAAGACCGGATCATAGCCTTCATTGGCCAGCCACTCCTTGGCACCGTCGTCCAGCACCAACTCGATCTTGCGGGCGGCCAGACGTTTTTGCAGACGTGCCATCTGGATATCGACGATGCCATCCATGTCGGCCCGCTTGAGCCGGTCAAAGATGATGGTCTCGTCCAGACGGTTCAGGAACTCGGGCCGGAAATGCGCCCGGACCGCATCCATCACATCGCGCCGTGCCTGCGCACTGTCCGCTCCTTCGGGCAATTGGCTCAGCGCCTGAGAGCCGAGGTTCGAGGTCAGGATGATCAATGTCTGCTTGAAGTCCACGGTACGGCCCTGACCATCGGTCAGCACACCATCATCCAGAACCTGCAACAGTACGTTGAACACATCCGGGTGCGCTTTTTCGACCTCGTCAAACAACACAACCTGATAGGGCCTGCGCCGCACGGCTTCGGTCAGCACACCGCCTTCGTCATAGCCGACATAGCCCGGAGGGGCACCGATCAGACGGGCAACCGCGTGTTTTTCCATGAACTCGGACATGTCGATACGGACCATCGCATTGTCGTCGTCGAACAGGAAGTTCGCCACGGCTTTGGTCAGCTCTGTCTTACCCACACCAGTCGGCCCAAGGAACAAGAACGAGCCCAGCGGACGACCTTCGTCGTTCAGCCCCGCACGCGCACGACGTACGGCATTGGCGACAGCGGTCACCGCTGCATCCTGACCGATCACGCGAGAATGCAGATCGTCTTCCATCCGCAGCAACTTCTCGCGCTCACCTTCCAGCATTTTCGAGGTCGGAATACCCGTCCAGCGTTCGACCACAGCAGCGATCTGCGTCGGGCGCACCGTTTCCTCGGCCATCATGGCGTTGCTTTCGGCGTTTTCGGCCTCGGTCAGCTTTTTCTCAAGCTCTGGGATGACGCCATAGGACAGCTCACCGGCCTTGGCCAGGTTACCTTCGCGCTTGGCGATTTCCAGATCAGCCCGCGCTTTGTCGAGCTGCTCTTTCAGATCACGGGCACCAGCCAGCTTGTCGCGTTCGGCCTGCCATTGGGCCGTCATCTCGGCAGATTTCTCCTGCAGGTCGGCCAGATCCTTTTGCAAGGTTTCCAGACGGTCCTTCGAGGCCGCGTCGTCTTCAAGCTTCAGCGCCTCTTCCTCGATCTGCATCTGCAGGATCTGGCGATCCAGCTGGTCGAGCTCTTCCGGCTTACTATCCACCTCCATCCGCAGGCGCGACGCTGCCTCATCAACAAGGTCGATGGCTTTATCTGGCAGGAACCTGTCAGTGATATAGCGATGCGAGAGCGTCGCTGCCGACACCAATGCCGAATCCGAGATGCGTACGCCATGGTGCAGCTCGTACTTTTCCTTGATACCCCGCAGGATGCTGATCGTATCCTCGACGGTTGGCTCGGTCACCATCACAGGCTGGAACCGGCGCGCAAGGGCCGCGTCTTTTTCGACGTATTTACGATACTCGTCCAGCGTGGTCGCGGCGATACAATGCAGCTCACCCCGGGCAAGCGCAGGTTTGATCAGGTTGGCAGCATCCATCGCGCCGTCGGACTTCCCGGCCCCAACCAGCGTATGCATTTCGTCGATGAACAGGATGATCTCACCGGCGGCTTCAGTGACTTCGGTCAGAACGGCCTTGAGTCGTTCTTCGAACTCACCACGGTATTTCGCGCCAGCAATCAGCGCGCCCATGTCGAGCGCGAGCAGCTTCTTGTCCTTCAGCGATTCCGGCACGTCGCCGTTGACGATGCGCAGGGCCATTCCCTCGGCAATCGCGGTTTTACCCACGCCAGGTTCCCCGATCAGAACCGGGTTGTTCTTGGTGCGGCGCGACAGAACCTGCATCGAGCGGCGGATTTCCTCATCCCGCCCGATGATCGGGTCAATCTTACCTTCAGCCGCAGCTTCAGTCAGATCGCGCGCATATTTCTTGAGCGCGTCATAGCCCTCTTCCGCCGATGCGGTATCAGCGGTGCGACCCTTGCGGATGTCATTGATCGCCTCATTGAGTTTCTGGGCAGACACCGCACCAGCCTCCAAAGCGTCCTTAGCTTTGGATTTCACCATGCACAGCGCCATCAGCACCCGTTCAACCGGCACAAAGCTATCGCCCGCTTTGGTGGCGATCTTCTCAGCCTCGTCCAGAACTTTGGCGGTCTGTCCGTCCATGTAAATCTGGCTCGCGTCGCCGCTGACCTTCGGGATTTTGCCCATCGCGACGTCCAGCGCCTCGACCACGCGGTTGGGCGCGCCGCCAGCACGTGTGATCAGGTTGCTCGCCAGCCCCTGATCGTCATCCATCAATGCTTTGAGTATATGTGTTGGCTCCAGCCTCTGGTGCCCCTCGCGCAGCGCAATGGTCTGCGCAGCCTGCACGAATCCCCGTGCCCGCTCGGTGAACTTGTTCAAGTCCATGATATTCTCCTTTTCCAAGCGCCCCGTTTTGACATGCCCGCTTGGCGGCACATATCGGTCGAAGCCTCACATTCAATCTGGGAAATATCTTTGCCGGTTCAAGAGGCTAAGACGCAGAAATCGCCGTTATTCGCGCTGTATGGTGTAGACGGTGTAACCTCCGGTCTCGGCGACCTGAACCGCACCCAGATCATCCACGAGGGACTGTGCCGCCGCGCTTCCTGTCGGGCATGACACCAGATCAGCCGTATGGTCCAGGAATTCCACGGTAAAACCCGTTTCGCCCGTAAGCTGGCACCAATCATCCTCGGACCTGTAGCCACCCACAAGACGCAGATCATCATTTGTGGGTGCAGGAGCAGCCCCGGTTTCCGGTGTTTCGGGCGGGGTTTCGTCACATGCAGCCAGCGCAACCAATACGCCCAGCACAACCAGCTTTTTCATTTTCTGTCCCTTGCTGTGAAATCAAATACTCAATACCCGGCACGATAGCACAAAATGAACGTGCCCGCGCCCGGCTTCGAAGATGGACAGAACCGCCCGAACCCGCTAGGAGGCAGACGTTTGCCAAAAAGGAGCGCCCCATGTCCGATGATCGCCTTATCGTCGCCCTCGATGTCCCTAACGCCCTGCAGGGTCTGGCCATGGCTGAACGGCTGGGCGACAGCGTGTCCTTCTACAAGATCGGCTTGGGCATGTTGACGGGTGGCGGGCTGGCTTTGGCCAATGAGCTGAAACAGGACCACGACAAACGTATCTTTCTGGACATGAAACTGTTCGACATTGGCAATACGGTTGAAAACGCAGTGCGGGGGCTGGCGCAGTTCGATCTGGATTTCCTGACTGTACATGGCGACCCACATGTTGTGCGCGCCGCCAAAGAAGGTGCATCGGGCAAAGACTTGAAAATTCTCGCTGTGACCATCCTGACTTCGCTGAACCGCGACGATCTGGACGCCAGCCTGATCAAAGCTGGCGACGTGCAGGACTTGGTGGTCGAACGCGCAGCCAAAGCGCTGGAGGCCGGGGCTGATGGCGTTATCGCCAGCCCGCAGGAGGCTGCCCTGATCCGCGCACTGCCTCAGGCCGACGGTCGCCTGATTGTCACCCCCGGTGTGCGTCCAGCAGGCGCAGCACTTGGTGATCAGAAACGAGTAGCAACACCGGCCAACGCGATTCGGAATGGTGCGGATCACATCGTCGTGGGCCGTCCGATTTATCAGGCAGAAGATCCAAAAACCGCCGCCGAGGCTGTTCTGGCCGAGTTAAATTCTCTGAAAATGCACTGACCATTTCAAGTGTTTCGGACGGTTTTCGTGTTCGAGTTTCACCGCAACAAGTTGACGTTACGTCAATTTTTTGCAGAACCGCGCCAAATCGTCCCTGTGCCAGAAAACACACATTCAAAAGGTGAGTTTTGGCGACACGGCCTTCCACCTATCGAAAACCGAAAAACTTAGCGATTCTTTGGGGAAGTTACTCCCCAACGGACCATTTCTTCCTGAGGTTCGTTACTTCCCCCCGCCACATTGCGGGGGGTTTTCTTTTCCTCAATGACCTATGATCGAAGTTGAGGAATGTTATAGAGAAACCCCAAGCCAACTGCGGAGCGCATGAGGACGCAGATGCCCGGTCTTTGCCGAGATTGCCTGACACCTTCAAGGAACGAACGTCGCTGTGCAGCCTGCGGCAGCCCAAGGGTCAAGTCGCACCCTGAACTGTTTGACCTGTCCATCGCGCATATGGATTGCGACGCCTTCTACGCATCAGTGGAAAAGCGTGACAATCCCGAGCTTGCGGACAAGCCCGTCATCATAGGTGGCGGGAAGCGGGGAGTTGTATCGACGGCGTGTTATGTGGCGCGCATACGCGGCGTCCGATCGGCGATGCCCATGTTCAAGGCTATCCAACTCTGCCCCGAAGCCGTCGTGATCAAACCACGCATGTCTGTGTATGCCGAAGTATCGCGCGAGATACGCGCCATGATGGATGAATTGACGCCGGTCGTGGAACCGCTGTCTCTGGACGAGGCATTCATGGATCTTTCCGGCACCGAGCGATTGCACGGGGTACCCCCCGCGATCATGCTGGCGCGGCTGGTCAAACGAATGAAGGAAGAGTTGGGCGTGACCGGCTCTATCGGGCTGAGCCACAACAAATTCCTCGCCAAGGTCGCGTCTGATCTCGACAAGCCGCGCGGCTTCTCTGTGATCGGCAAAGCCGAGACGGCAGATTTTCTGAACGACAAACCTGTGCGGCTGATCTGGGGTATTGGCCCCGCAGCGCAAGAGTCGCTGGAACGGGCCGGGATTCGAAGCTTCAACGATTTGCTGCGGTGGGATCAGGAGGCGCTCACCGCGCGCTTTGGAGCGATGGGGTATCGCCTGTGGCATCTGGCCCGGGGACAGGACAAACGGCGTGTCTCGGCCCATGAGCCTATGAAATCCATCAGCAACGAGACCACATTTTTCGAAGACACAGCTAACCCTGAAATTTTAGACGGACATCTGTGGCGCATGGCCCTGAAAGTCTCGGACCGGGCCAAGGCCAAGGATCTTGCAGGGCGGGTTGTCACGCTCAAGCTCAAGAAGGCCAATCACAAAACCCTGACAAGACGCGTGTCCCTTCGGGATGCGACGCAGATTGCCGACCGGATCTATCGCACGGCAAAGGGGCTGTTCGATCAGGTGGGTGATCAGGGACCCTATCGGCTTTTGGGATGCGGCCTGTCTGATCTGTGCCCGGCTGATCAAGCTGATATGTCGGGTGATCTGCTTGATCCTGGTGCATCCCGCAGATCGCAGGCTGAACGTGCAACTGACGAGATCCGCCAAAGGTTCGGCTCAGACGCCATTGTGAAAGGTCGCGCGCTGCGCTGAGGTTACTCGGCCGCCAGACGAACCGAGTCCGCTCCGATGTTGGCAATCTCGCGCACCACCTGCCGCAGAAGTTTCGCAAACGCCATGAAATTGGAGTTTGGTGCGATCCTCTCTTCGTCCATATAGAGTGCGCGGTCGATCTCGATCTGGATTGCATGCTGATGGCGACCGGGACGTCCGTAAGTCTGAGTGACATAAGCCCCGGCAAACGGTGCATTGCGCGCTACGTTCAGACCTGCCGAAACAAAGGCCGATTCAACCAGATCCACAATTTCCGAAGACGCCGACGCGCCAAACCGATCCCCCAGCACGATTTCGGGCCGCTTGCTGCGGGCTGTACCGGCCATCGAAACCGCCTCATGCGGCATAGAATGGCAATCCACCAAAATCGCCTGACCGAACTTTTCATGCGATTCGTTCAGCAAAGACTTCAATCTCGCGTGATAAGGGCGCCAGTAGGTGTCGATACGCAGCCGCGCCTCATCCATGGTCAGCTTTCCGCTGTAGATCGCCCGACCATTGGCCACGACGCGGGGAATCACCCCCAGCCCCGAAGCGACCCGTGGATTATGTCCATGCCGGCGCGCGCCGCTGATCAGGGCGGGGTCAAGTTCATCCAGGCTGCGATTCAAATCCAGATATGCGCGGGGCATGGCCGCTTTGATCAACGGCGCACCGTATTCAGCAGCAGGCGCAAATAGTTGATCCACAAAGGCATCTTCGGATGAACGAATCACGTTTTGATTCAGAACCGAACGCTTCAGAAAGGCCGCCGGATACTCTCGCCCGCTATGAGGGGACGAAAAAACCACGCATGAACTGCGGTTTTCGGGCATATCCAATACAAAGGCTGCGTTCTGCATGATTTCTCCATGTTCGTAATCAACATAGACTGGAAAATTGTTCTTCCAAACCCCTTGAACCCCTGAACGACTCCTTTTATAGACCCCGCTACCGGCGCGGTGATCCGCGCCCCATTTCGTTATGGGGCTGGGCACGCAAAGGGAAAGTGGGCGGTTAGCTCAGCGGTAGAGCACTTCGTTGACATCGAAGGGGTCACAAGTTCGATCCTTGTACCGCCCACCATCGTTTCACTGTTCCGGGTTTCCGGGGCACCCGCTAACCCAGGCGCTGGCCACGTCCTTGATGAAGGCGCCGCAGATTGGAGACAGACCCATGAAGGTCAAGAACTCGCTCCGCTCGCTCAAGAACCGGCACCGTGACTGCCGTATTGTGCGTCGCAAAGGCCGCGTCTACGTGATCAACAAGACGCAGCGCAAGTTCAAAGCCCGCCAAGGCTAAGAACTGCGAAAAATCGTTTTCAGAAACCGCGCCTTCGAGCGCGGTTTTTTTTGTTTTTTTGGCACCTTTATCGTGAAAAGAATCCTGAAAATTAGAGAAAAGCAGACTTGCGACCATTTTGACCAAGTAAAACTGTCGGAATTTCTTGCATCCAATGTGAAATAGTATAATTGAGCAAAACAGTCGGGTTAATCTCCGACACGAAATTCAATTGTTGGAGTACACTATGCTGAAATCCACAACCTGCCTGGCTGCCGCCCTGTCGGCATTGGTTGCCACCACCGCTGTCGCTGAAGGTGAACTGAACCTGTATTCATCGCGCCACTATGACACTGACGAGCGCCTCTACACCGATTTCGAAGAGGCCACTGGCATCACCATCAACCGAATCGAAGGCAAGGCCGACGAGCTGATCGCGCGGATGGAAGCAGAAGGCGCCAACTCGCCCGCAGACGTAATGCTGACCGTTGACACCTCACGTCTGGCGCGCGCCAAGGACGCTGGTATCCTGCAGTCGATCGAAAGCGCAACTCTGGAAGAGCGTATTCCTGGTAACCTGCAAGACAGTGACAATCAGTGGTTCGGCTTTTCGCAGCGTGGTCGGATTATTTTCTACAACAAGGAAAACGTCACCAACCCACCGGCCACCTATGCCGATCTGGCCAAGCCGGAATACAAGGGTCTGATCTGCATCCGGTCTTCGACCAACACGTACAACCAAACCCTGTTGGCATCGATCATTACCCATGAAGGCGCGGATGCGGCCAAAGCCTGGGCAGAAGGTATCGTCGCCAACATGGCACGTGATCCACAGGGGGGTGACACCGACCAGCTACGCGGCATCGTTTCGGGTGAATGTGACATCGCTGTATCGAACACGTATTACTTTGCGCGCGCGGTCCGCAAAGATGTCAAAGGTCTTTCGGCGGATCGCGACATGATCGGCTGGGCTTTCCCCAACCAGGACAGCTATGGCGCGCACATGAACCTGTCGGGCGGCGGCGTTGCGGCACATGCACCGAACAAGGAAAACGCGGTCCTGTTCCTTGAATATTTGGCAAGCGATCAGGCGCAGCGGTACTTCTCTGCGGGGAACGATGAATACCCGGCCGTTTCAAGCGTCGAATTGGCCGAGTCGGTTGCCACCCTGGGTGAGTTCAAGGCTGACGAAGTGAACCTGTCCGAGGTTGCCAAGAACATCCCCGAAGCGCAAAAGATCTTTAACGAGGTTGGCTGGAAGTAACCGCCCAAATCGTTAATACCCATGAAGGGCGCGAGATTCTCGCGCTCTTTTTTGTTTACATTTTGTTTATTTCGTATAATTTTTCTCATATCTGAGAAATTTTCTACTAACTGCCTATGCTCGACACCCTTTCAAATCGCCTTGCCAATCGACTGAATGAGCTGCGTCGCGGGCGCGGGTGGTCTCTGGACCAGTTGTCTGAACACAGCGGCATAAGCCGTGCCACACTATCTCGTATGGAAAAAGGTGATGTAAGCCCAACGGCAGAAAACCTTGGCCGTCTCTGCGCGGCTTACGACTTGCCGATGTCACGTCTGCTTATGATGGTCGAGGACAGTTTTGACCCCAAGATCCCGTTTGAACGCCAAGCCGAATGGAGCGACCCTGAAACAGGCTACACCCGCCGTGCAGTGTCCCCCCCCGCGAATGGTCTGAACGCCGAAGTGGTGGAAGGCCACCTGCCTCGGAACACGGTCATCACCTATGATACGCCCCCCAAATCCGGGCAAGAGCATCACCTCATTCTGGTCGACGGCGCGCTTACGCTGACGGTCGACGGAACACCACACACCCTGAACGCAGGGGATTGTATGCGTTATCACCTGTCTGGCCCGACCCGGTTCGAAACAGGCACAACGCGGGGCGCCCGGTATCTTCTGGTGCTGGTATGATCACACGTTTAACCGGATCCGAATTTGATGCGGCACTGGATGACCTGACCGAGATTCTGCACACCTGTGTTCATGACGGGGCCAGTATTGGCTTTATCCTGCCGTTCACCCAAGAAGACGCGCGCTACTATTGGCAACAAAACGTGCGGCCCGGCGTGAACGCAGGTGCATTGGAAATCTTTGCAGCGTATGACGGTCCACGCGTTGTGGGCACCGCGCAATTGATACCAGCGGCAATGCCCAACCAACCCCACCGTGCCGATGTGGCCAAGCTTTTGGTTCATCCGAACGCCAGGCGCCGCGGATATGGCCGCGTTTTGATGGAGACCCTATTTCAACGCGCGCGCGACTTGCACCGCTCGACTTTGGTGCTGGACACACGCAGAACCGATCCCTCTCGGTTGCTGTACGAAAGCCTTGGGTTTCAGATTGTGGGGGAAATACCAAAATATTGCCAAAACCCGTTCGAACCCAGGTTGGAGCCGACGACATACATGTACAAAGACCTGTCCGCCTGACGGTGGACTGCGTGATTACTCGGCTGCCGCGACCTTTGCGGGAAACTTGTTGGGCAGCAGCCCCAAACCACGCGCGTTCCGAATATCGGCCAGAAGGTCGCGCTCGGCCGCTTCGAACAAATCCTCGGGATCATCCAGAACAAAATAGCCCATCTGATGCATGTCGATACGGTACGGTGTTCGCAAGATGGTTAGGATATCGAACGGGTCCCGATCTGGAATGTCACTGCTCACGGCATAAACCAGCTCGGTCGGAGAAGACGCTAAGCCCGATCCCAGTGCTTTGATCTGGCCATCCTGGCGGCGTAAACCAAACTCGATGGAAAACCAGTACAACCTGATCAGCCAAGCGTAATCCGCATCTGTCGCCTGCTGGCCTGCCTGCCCGATGGCGTGGCTAAACGCGGCAAAACGCGGGTCGCTCAGCAATGGGGTGTGACCGAAGATCTCGTGAAAGATATCCGGTTCTTCGATATAGTCGAAATCCTCGCGCGACCGGATAAACGAAGCTGCGGGAAAAACGCGATCCGCCAGCATACCGAAAAAAGTCTTGAAACCGATCAGCGCCGGTACTGGCTGCACCCGCCACCCCGTCAGGTCCAGCAACCGATCCGAGATATCCGCGCAGCACGGCACCTTGGTTTTGGGCAAGTCCAGCCGGGCAAGCCCGTCCAGGTATTCGCGCGCCATATAGCGCTGCACATTATCCGCCTGCGCTGCGTAAAGATCGGCCCAGACAGCGTTTTCTTCGTCGGTATAGGCTATGCGGCCGCGCGCGTCAGCGACCTTGGCAACGTACTTGGTCGATTTGGGCATCCGTTTCCTCCTGCTTAAATACAGGATACCGCGCCCGGCGCGGTGGATTTGTTTTGATAACTGAATTTATTTCACTAAAATGAAACAATTAATCCGGTTGGTGACAATAAGTGAAACAAATGCTTCATCCTGCTGATATAGATATTCTCCGAGAGCTTCAGATCAGTGGACGTCTGTCGATGCAGGAACTGGCAGATCGAACCGGGTTGTCGGCCTCGCAATGCTGGCGACGAGTACGCGATCTTGAAGCAAGCGGAGTGGTCACGGGTTATCGCGCGCAGGTACCAGCTAAGGCCGTTGGCCTGAATGCCATCGCCTATGTCCATGTCGCGCTCAAAGATCACCAGGAAAAGAGCATCGCGGATTTTCTGCGTCTGGTCGAAACAGAGCCGCAGATCGTCGAATGCGCCTCGATCACCGGGGATCATGATTTCATCCTAAAGGTCTACGCCAAGACGCCCGAGGATCTGGAGGTGTTTATCATGCAACGTTTGTTGAAATCTGGTCTTGTTCGCGACACCCGAAGCAATTTTGTTCTTCGGCAAACCAAGACCCGAGGACCTTTACCGATACTATAGGGGCGACGGGCGTCCGTTTGAAATCGGTCATGGCCGTCACTACAAAAAACGCCCGGTCACCTGAAGTGGCGCCCAGGCGATCCATGCTTGGTTTCAAAAAACCGTGTTTAGAAGTGCGCCGACTTCGTGCCAGCTGGTTTTTCAACCGAAGGCGCGAACTTAGTCAGGTCGATGCCTTCAACAGCGGTCTTGTATTCGTCGATATTGGGCGTCCGACCCAAAATGGCAGACAACACCACAACCGGGGTCGAGGCCAGCAGGCTTTCGCCTTTCTTGTCGGGTGCATCGGCCACGACGCGGCCCTGGAACAGACGGGTCGAGGTGGCCAGAACAGTGTCACCCTTGGCGGCTTTTTCCTGGTTGCCCATGCAAAGGTTACAGCCGGGGCGTTCGAGATACAGGATATTCTCGTACTCGGTGCGCGCCTTCTGTTTTGGGAACAGGTCGTCAAACTCGAAGCCCGAGTATTTTTCAAGCACTTCCCAGTCGCCTTCTTCCTTCAGCTCATCGATGATGTTGTAAGTCGGGGCCGCGACCACCAGCGGTGCCTTGAATTCGACTTTACCGGTTTCCTTTTCTAGGTTCTTCAACATCTGGGCAACGATCTTGATGTCACCCTTATGCACCATGCAAGAGCCGACAAAGCCCAGATCCACATGCTTTTCAGCGTTGTAGTATGAAATCGGGCGGATCGTATCGTGGGTGTACCGCTTAGAGACATCGGCGTTATTCACGTCGGGGTCAGCGATCATTGGTTCGTTGATCTGGTCCAGATCCACAACAACCTCGGCAAAGTATTTTGCGTTATCATCGGGTTGCAGCGCCGGTTTTTCACCAGACTTGATCTGAGCAATACGCGCATCAGCAATGTTGATCAGCTTTTGCAGCATGCCACTTTCATGCTCCATGCCTTTGTCGATCATGATCTGGATGCGTGACTTGGCCAATTCCAGCGAACCGATCAGGGTCTCGTCATTCGAGATACAGACCGAAGCCTTGGCCTTCATCTCGGCCGTCCAGTCGGTGAAGGTGAACGCTTGGTCCGCCAACAGCGTACCGATATGAACCTCGATCACCCGGCCTTGGAAGACGTTATCTCCGTGCTGTTCTAACATCTGCGCCTGTGTGGCGTGAACCACGTCGCGGAAATCCATGTGATCCGCCATTTGGCCCTTGAAGGTCACCTTGACCGATTCCGGGATCGGCATCGATGCTTCACCCGTTGCCAGTGCCAGCGCCACGGTGCCCGAGTCGGCCCCAAAGGCCACACCTTTGGACATACGCGTGTGGCTATCTCCGCCGATAATGACCGACCAGTCGTCCACGGTGATGTCGTTCAGCACCTTGTGGATCACGTCGGTCATCGAATGATAGACGCCTTTCGGGTCACGACCGGTGACAAGGCCGAAGTCATTCATGAACTTCATCAGACGCGGCGTGTTGGCTTGCGCCTTGGCGTCCCAGACCGACGCAGTGTGACAGCCCGACTGATAAGCCCCATCAACAATCGGGGACACAACAGTGGCTGCCATCGCCTCAAGTTCTTGCATGGTCATCAGGCCTGTGGTGTCCTGCGACCCAACGATGTTGACCTTCACGCGCACGTCCGATCCGGCGTGCAGGGTCTTACCCGGCGTTGTGCCAACCGCGTTCTTGTTAAAGATCTTCTCGACAGCGGTCAGGCCCTGACCTTCATGGCTGATTTCTTTGGACGGAGCAAAGACCAAAGGCGCTTCGACGCCCAGCGTTTCGGCCGCAAATGTTTGCAGCTTCTTTCCAAAGACAATGGCGTAAGAGCCCCCGGCCTTCATGAATTCCACTTTTTGCGGGGTAAAGGACGAGGACACGTCAACCAGCTCATCGCCATCCTCGCTCAGCAGCTTGTGGTCTTTGGTGTTGATCTTCAGAACTGTGCCTGTGGCGACCGAATACTTTTCTTCCAAGATCGGGTTGCCATCGTTGTTCAGGATCGCGTTGCCGTCTTCGTCCACCTTCTTGACCCAATTTTTCAGGTCAAGACCGATGCCGCCGGTCACACCGACGGTGGTCAGGAAGATCGGAGAGATGCCGTTTGTACCCGCAACAATTGGGGCAAAATTGACAAAGGGCACATATGGGCTGGCCTGCTTACCCGTCCACAACGCCACATTGTTCACGCCGGACATACGCGAGGAACCTACACCCATGGTACCCTTTTCAGCAATCAGCATGACGCGTTTGCCGGGGTGCTGAAGCTTTAGATCCTGGATTTCCTGCTGCGCCTTTTCCGAGATCAGGCACTTGCCGTGCAATTCGCGGTCAGCACGCGAATGCGCCTGGTTGCCTGGTGACAGAAGGTCCGTAGAAATGTCGCCCTCGGCAGCCACATATGTGACGATTTCAATTTCTTCGTCGATGTCAGGCAGCTTGGTAAAAAACTCAGCCTTGGCGTAGCTTTCCAGAATGTCCCGCGCGATTGTGTTGCCGGCCTCAAGCGCGGCCTTCAGACGGTTTGTGTCCGCATCATAAAGGAAGACCTGCGTTTTCAATACCTCGGCTGCCTTGCCTGCGATTGCAGCATCATCACCCAGCGCAAGATCCAGAAGAACCTCGACCGAGGGGCCACCTTTCATGTGCGACAGCAGTTCGAACGCAAAGTCCTGCGAGATTTCTTCGACGTCAGCTTGGCCCAGAATGATCTCTTTCAGAAAGCTAGCCTTTTCGCCGGCCGCGCTGGTTGTGCCGGGCAGCGTGTTGTAGATGAAATAGTTCAGCGAGTCTGCGCGATGGTCGTTCTGGGGATCACGGATCTGATCAATGATTTCCTTCGCCAAAGCCCCGTCATCGATGGGTTTAGGGCTCAGGCCCTGCTCTTTGCGGGTTTCGATTTCATTCAGGTAATCAGTATAGAGGCTCATGACGGGTCCGACCATTTAGCTGGGTGTACCGGCAGTCAAAAGGCCGGCACTTTCAATTTGTATGCGGCGGTATACTAAAACTGCGCCACATGCAAGCCCCAGACCTGCGACCCGGTGTCCTGAGCCGGTTGCAGCCTGCCAAGGTCGTTACCATCGCAAGCGCGGGATGAAGAGGTCTGTTAAGACGAATCGTCCCCAAAGGCTGTAGTCAACGCCTGCGCCAACGGCAAGGAAGAGTAGCCAAACCGGGATGGCGTCAGCCCCATCCTTAGAACAACCATGTCATGCGACGGGAAAACGCCGATGAACTGACCATCGTGCCCCTGCAGCCAATAGGCATCTTCGAACGGTGGAAAATCTCCGGGGGCTTCCAACCAAAGGTGCCCTTTGGCATAGCGCCCGTCCGAGGCATCAACAGGCTCGACCATCCAGTCCACAAAACCTTCGGGCAAGATCCGGGCGCCGTCCCAAACTCCCTTTTGCAACAAAAGCTGACCAAACCGGGCCCAGTCACGGGCCGTGGCATACATATAGCTGGACCCGATAAACGTATCGTTGGCATCTGTCTCAAGGATCGCCGAGGCCATACCCAGTGGCGCAAACAGAGCCGTTTGCGGATATGTCAGCCCACCGTCAGGCAGCTTATCTTGCCACACCCGCGAAAGAACCGTGGTTGTTCCCGAGGAATAATTGAAGTCTGTGCCGGGTTTGGCTTCGGGCACTCGTTCCGCTGCAAAGGCAGCCATATCATTACCGAGATACAGCATCCGCGTGACGTCCGAAACGTCGCCATATTCCTCGTCCCATTGCAAACCGCCGGTCATGGACAACATATCGGCCACAGTAATGCCCCGGCGCGAATCCTTGGCCCAGTCCGGAAAACTGTCGACCAGATTGTCCGCAAGGCTCATCCGACCGGTTTCAACTAAAGTGCCGATCAATCCAGCCGTTATCGTTTTGGTCATGGACCAACCCAGCAGAGGGGTTTGCGCGTCGAACCCATCGGCATACGCCTCGGTCACAATGCGCCCATTTCGAACTACCACAACAGCGCGGTATCCTTCGCCAAGCAAAGCCTCATCAGACATGATGCTTTGAATCTGCGGGTCCTGCGACAGCGGATCTTCATCGCCTGCTGGCCAAAGGCCTTGTGCGGGGCGATTGGGGGGAACCAACGACTGATCACTCAGGGCCGCATCATGAACATTGGTGCAGCCCAGCCCTTCGCGGAACTGCGATGTCGCCGGGGCAAAGAACCGAAACAGCCGCGCTTGCACCGATTGCGCCTCTTGATCAACGTCGATCGAGACCTGCTTGAGCAGCGGATGCCCCGGTGCCTGCACATCAACGGCCAGCACCTCATCAGGGTCTCGTCCGGCAATGAAAACGTTCGAACAAACGATTTTGGCAGAGTAATTTGTGCCAACCTTCAACAGATCCGGTGGCGCGACAAGCAGGTACCCAATCAAGCCTGCTCCACCCACAAACGTCAAAACGCCAAGTGTTTTCACTATTTTCCCGAACATCCGACAGTGCCGCCCATATTGTCTTCCTGCCACGCGAAGTTAGAGGCAACCGAGCAACGGTTTCTAGACTTCCGTTACGTATAAACCTGATGTCATCGGGCCAGGCTTGAAACGAAATACCTGTTTTGATCTGGCGCACTCTCCCAAACCCAAACTGGCACCAACACTGCATGGAATGCGAGCTACGACCACAGAGGGTCGCAAAGTGACGTGACCCGTTAGATGGCCCGTGTTAGTGGCCATTTGAAAGGACGCTCCATGACCGAAGGCCAAAAGTTGCAAAACCCGACAGCTGGTATTGTTTTCATTCTGATCGGAATTTTGGCAATTTCTGTCAACGACATGGTGATCAAGTTTCTGTCGGGTGGTTACCCTTTGCATCAAATGGTCTTCACGAGATCGCTGATCGGAATCGGGTTCAGTTTGGCCCTGGTGCAGATGGAAGGCGGTTGGAAAATCTTGAAAACAGATCAGCCGGGGCTCCACCTTTTGCGAGGAGCGCTCATCGTCGTTGCCAATCTGACGTTCTTTACAGCCTTGGCTGTTATGCCTCTGGCCGAAGCGACTGCGGTGTTCTTTGTCGCGCCCTTGATGATAACGCTGCTCAGCATCCCATTACTCGGGGAAAAAGTTGGCCCCATGCGAATTGGTGCCGTAATTGTAGGTTTCGTAGGCGTTATAATAATGACTCGCCCGTGGGAGGCCGGTGGCACACGTGACGTTGGCCTGGTGATGTACGCCCTTCCGGTTGTCGCGGCTTTTACCTACGCGCTTAACAACGTGCTTACCCGCTTACTTGGCGCAAAATCCAAAGCCTCGGCTATGGCTGTCTACATTCAAACGTGTTTCATCGTCGTCAGCTTGTTATTCTGGTCGGTGGCGGGAGATGGACGTTTCGCCTCAGCGTTCGAGAACGAAAGCCTGGTTTTTCTACTTCGAGCCTGGGTCTGGCCAGAAGGTACCGATCGGTGGTTGTTTGTCGGGCTTGGGTTTAATTCCGCGATCATCGGCTATTGCCTGGGCCAGGCTTACCGTTTGGCAGATGCTGCCACGGTGGCTCCATTTGAATATGTCGGCCTTCCAATGGCGATTTTTTGGGGATGGGCAATCTGGGGCGAATTGCCAAACCTGCCGGTCGCAATTGGTATCACGCTGATCTTGGGATCGGGATTGTTTGTCTTCTTGCGTGAGCGCCAAAAGAAAAGAAACGTGGTTTCACAAAAGCGCGTGCACCGCCGCTATTAACGGCCCAAGCTGGTTGATCGGCCGGGTCGCACATGGCCGCGACGCGAAATCGGATTGGCTTACTCGGCCCCGCCAGGATAAATAAACCCATTCACCGGGTAGAAACTACCGTACTGGCCCGGCTGGCTTTCGACCCGGACCATCGTCCAGTCGTTGTTTTTTGACACATCCCTGACGCCCATTTTCAAGGATACCTTGTTACGGTGCCAGTTGGCGTGATTCACGATGACTTCCCGTTCGGTGACAATGTCAGACACCACGGCCACATGGCCAAGTGGCATACCGCGCGTTGCCCGAAAGGACATAACCGCACCAACAACCGGCTCATTGCCTCGTGCAAAACTATTGCGTGCTTTCCCCCACCAATCCTTTGCATTACCTCGGATTTCGATTCCGCTCAGGGTACGTGCGTAGGGCACACACCAAACTCTTTGCCCCCGAGCGTGTTTTTTCGAGACCTCTTGAAGCGCCACTAGCTGACGTTCCGGATCGAGATCCGCGTCGCTCGGGCTTTGCGCGCAGGCCGAGACAAACGCAAAAAATCCCATCGCAATCACAGCGCGGGATGTGCCGGTCAGCAGCGGCCAAATCGTCGTTTTGCTGGTCCTGTTTAGCAAGAAACTTCGGTGTAGGTTTGAGTGGTGAAGAAATTTTAAGGCGATAATGCGCGTTATGAAAAGAGCCCTGTTAAGCTCCGGCAGAAATTCGCCGGTTTCCCATTACACTTTTGCACTGGAGTTACACACATGTCCGACTGTTGGCGGCTCACCCCGGACATGGCCGTTCTGTGGGTATGTGCAAAACACATCGCAAATCTACAACCCAATGCAGGTATGCTCATAACGCTGCATGGCACCACTGACTTCCTTGCAGAAAGCCTTTGAATCTGGCCCACAAGTTTGGGCATTCACCATTTCGGTGTCGACTTACACGTGATCAACCCCACACGAGGGGTCCAATTTGATTGCTAGTGAACAACCGGCCTTTAGTGCAGCTGGACAGTGTTTTCCGGGGCCGACGAACGAATGACCTTAAAACATTTAGACATCAGAATATCAGCAATGCATGATAGTTTCGGTCACCGAGTTGCGTCTTTTGGCGTAAATTTTCAGATCCCGGAATCCTGTTTTGGTTCCAAAAAATAGCTACGAGGTGAATAATGAACCTTGCACATTCCGAGGGTCGAACATGAGTGGCCCTGCGCAGCCCTTGATCCGGTTGTCGTCAGCGCGACCGTTCTTGAGCACGTTGAATACTGCCTGTCCGGACGCCGATGAATTGCTAACACGCTTGGGAATTTCTCGATCCTCGTTCGATGAGCCCGAAGCACATAGCCACCCAATAGTTACGTATCATCTGTTTGAAGAGGTGGAAGCCGCCACAAACGACATTGATATACCGGGGAAGCTTGGCGCTTTTCTAACGCCATTCGAAATTGCCGCGACTGAGCATTCCGGTTCAACTGAGCACCACCTGAACATCTATGGCAGACCCGCCGTTATGTCTGAGAAACGGTGTTTCGAGACACCTTTCGTTCCGGTGCAATTAGTGGCGTTTTTTGCCTGCTTGTTTTCAGAGATTGCTGCAAGAGTTGCCGGGAGTAGTTGGTCTGCCGACAATACGTTGGTAAACGTAAGCGATCCCAACGCATTACTAGATGACTTCAAAGGTTCCAAACCAATCCTGACACAACTGACCAAATTGACTTGCTTGGACGAGGGCACAAAACACAATGGAATTGCTTGATCCTATAGAAATCGACAGCTTTGGCGCCGTTACAATTGGGATATTGGTCTATTTCCTCGGCGCACGGCTGACCCGTCGCTATGCCGTCCTGTCCAAGTACAGCATCCCAGAACCCGTCAGCGGAGGCCTCTTGGCCGCCGTTCTGGCTCTGCTTGTAGTTTTGGCCACGGGCCGGGCGATAAGTTACGAATTAAGCGCCAGAGATTTCTTGCTGGTCTACTTTTTCACAACAGTTGGTCTCAACGCCCGTTTCGCTGACCTGCTCAAAGGTGGGCCCCTTCTTGTGCTCATGCTAGGGCTCACGATTGCCTTTATGCTCGTGCAGAATGTGGTTGGCATGGTTGGTGCGCTCGTGTTCGGCTTGCCGTCACAAGCAGGTGTGCTGTTGGGTACCGCATCTTTGATTGGTGGTCACGGCACAGCCATTGCCTGGGGCCCAACCATAGAAAACAGCTATCAAGTCACTGGCGCTTCAGAACTGGGAATAGCCACTGCCACAGTTGGTCTGATTTTAGCCAGCGTTCTGGGCGGTCCCATCGCCCGATTTCTCATCCAAAAGAACGATCTGACAAGTGCCCCGGACGTTGAAGAGGAGGTCGCGACGGTTGCGGAACCAGCCACCGACCAACCATCGACCCTGACCCATGTTGACCTGATGAATTGCGTGCTCTGGATTCACGTCGCCATTGGAATTGGATATTCAGCCTTCGAAGCACTTGAGGCGGCGGGGATCAAACTGCCTTTATTCGTACCCTGCCTTTTAACTGGTATCCTGCTATCGAACTTGTTGCCGCCGCTGCTTCCAAAGCTCTCATGGCCGGCGCGAACCCCTGCGATGAACGTGATTTCCGAATTCAGCCTGTCCGTGTTCTTGGCAATGTCGCTGATGAGCATGGAGTTATGGACCCTTGCCAGCAGCGCTGGCGTGCTGATCACAACCATGCTCTTGCAATCCATTGCGGCTGTAGCGTTCATCATTTTCATCGTCTTCCGTCTGATGGGGAAAAACTATTTCGCAGCTGTGATATCGGCAGGGTTCGCTGGTTTCTCTTTGGGCGCAACGCCAACCGCCATCGCAAACATGACTGCGGTCACACAACGCTATGGTCCTTCGCCAGTCGCGTTCATAGTGTTGCCGTTAGTCTCAGCGTTTTTTGTGGATTTGGCCAACGCGTTCATCATTCAGTGGTTCCTTGGATTTGGGTAGAGCACTGTGTTGCGCCAACGGGCTTGAAGTAAGCTCTGCAAACAAATGCCTGTTTTCCTCTCAGAACGTCCAGCCAGTTACCCCAGACCAGAGCTGCTTGGATTGCCAGATGACCAACCATCGGCTTAAGCGCGTTGAATTCTGTCCATAAAGAAACTCTGTGACTTCTATCGTATGCCCTTTAAACTGCGATCTTGTGTGTTTCATTGGTTTGCGCGGGAGCTCGAACGCAGGTGGATGGGAAGAGGACATCGGAAGAAGCCGGAAGTTCAGCGTCGTCATCTGCGCACAGTGTGGGGCTCAGCGCGGATGATCAGCAGGCGCGGTTCGAAGCAACCGCACGGGTTATGCAAGCGATCTCCGAGACCAAGGATGATGTACAGCCGGTATGCGACCTTATTGTAACACTGGCAAAAGATCTCTGTGATGCCTTTTTTGCTGGTCTGGTTCTTGGACGCGAAGGGGATGCGCGTCAGAAACTGGTTGCCAGCGTCAATCTACACCCGGATATCCAACAGCTCTGGCGCGACGGCAAGTATACGATGGAGCCGGGCAACTCGATCGTAACTGACACTATTCTCAGCGGTGAGACCAGACGCGTTGTCGACATGGGCGACACCGATTTCCATAGATCAGGAGATGAGCGCTTTAAGCTCATTGTCGACACGCATGGGTGCCGGAGCAATCTGTTTGTCCCGTTAAAGGTAGGTGGCAGCGCAATCGGTTGCCTGATGCTGGCACGGAACGAAGTGAGACCATACTCTGACGATCAGGTGCAGCTGGTTGAAACTTTCGCCGCTCAGGCGGTCATCGCGATAGAAAATGTTCGCCAGTTCAGCGAGTTGCAGGCCCAATTGGCTCGCGAAGGTGCCACGCGCGACGTTTTGGAGACGATCACCCGGTCTCGGGATGATGAAGCACCGGTATTTCAGACGATCTTGGAAAATACGGCCCGGCTTTGCGAAACGGACGTAGCTACATTGAGCCTCGTAAATGAGGCGGGAACCCATCTGGAATATGCGGCCCATTTTGGCGATCAATTGGCCACATATAAAGTCGGCGTGGATCGTTGGTCTTTGGATTCGAATTTACAGATTGCCGAAGCCGTGCGGGAAGCGCGGGTCATTCACAATGTCGATTTGCGCCAGACAGACCACTACATCAACGGGGATCGTTGGCGCCGCCAATTGGTTGATGAAGAAGGCGTCCGATCGTTTCTGACGGTTCCTTTGATGTCTGCGGATGGTGATCCTGTAGGCGTCATCGGGATTTACCGTCGGGAAGTGCGGCCCTTTACAGACAGCGAGATTTCTTTGGTCGAGGGCTTTGCGGCGCAGGCTGTGATCGCAATCGACAATACCCGCCAAATGAAGGAGCTGCGCTCACAATTAGAACGGCAAACGGCGACGCAGGAGGTACTGAGTGTCATCAGCAAAAGCCGTGACAATGACGCACGAGTTTTTGAAGCCGTGCTTCAGCAGGCCACGGAAATCTGTGACGCGGATCAGGCGGCGCTGGTTTTGGTCAACGCTGCGGGAACCCATATTCAATTGGCCGGTGCATGGGGGCACGATAGAACCGACGTTGAATTAGGAGAGGAGTGGCCTCTTGATGGTTCGGTCACGGCAGCGGCGGCGATACGAAATTGCAAGGTTGTACGTGTCGAGGACATCGCCGACACCGAGTTCTACCGCTCGGGTGATCCTACGGCTGTTACAATGGTCGAAATCGAAGGCATCAGGTCACGGGTTGTTGTGCCCTTGATGCAGGGGGAACAGGCGATCGGTGCTATTGCGGTTAGCCGCCGCGAGGTCCGCCCATTTTCTGATCCCGACGTGCAATTCATCGAAGAGTTCGCCAAACACGCAGTCATAGCGATAGAAAATACGCGCCAATTTCGAGAGGTTCAGGAACGGCTAGAGCGCGAAAAAGCATCGCGAGAAATCCTCGAAGTCATAAGCCGCAGCCGCGATGACGAAAGACCTGTATTCCAAAGCATTCTCGAAAACTCCAGCCGTTTGTGCAAAGCGCCGTTGGCCTTTTTATGTGTCGCTGATCACGAACGCGGTCTCGCAACGATCCCGGCCAATATTGGCGCAAGAACCGATTTTGACGAAGCGCTCAAAAACTTTGTAGAGCCGCTAACGCGCACTGAATTAATTGCGATCAAACCAATGATCGATGGCGAGGTCATTCGCCAGGACGACATCGCGGACGATCCTCTTTACTTTAGGGATCGTGACCCAAAACGGGTTCAGATGGTTGAGATTGAAGGAGCCCGCTCGGTTCTGGCGGTTCCGTTGATGAAGAACGGCACCGGTCTCGGGGTGATCGTGCTCTATCGTCGTGAAGTTGCACCTTTCTCAGACGACGATGTGGCTCTGGTCCAAACCTTTGCAGCTCAAGCCGTAATCGCAATGGAAAACGTCCGCCAGTTCCGGGAAGTGCAGGATCGGACAGCCGAAGTAACGCAAGCCTTGGAATACCAGACCGCCACCTCTGACGTGTTGTCGGTCATCTCGCGATCTCCAGACGAGCTGAGACCGGTGCTCGAAGAAATCCTGAGGGTCGCAAGCCGAATCTGCGAACCAAAATATGCCGCTATTTCCTTCCTGAATCCCGAAGACGGCCTTTATCACACTGACATCATGCTCGATTTTGACAGCGAATTCATGAAATTCATGAAAGCTAACCCGGTGCCAGCAGGACACGGGAGCGGCATTGGTCAAACAGCTGCACGAGGCGAAACAGTCTATTACAAGGATACCGAGGCGGACGAGTACAAATGGAAAGAGGCCGCGCGCATCGGGAATTACCGTTCGCTCCTGGGCGTACCACTGATCAAGGGCAAAGCTGTGGTCGGAGTGATAGTCTTGTGCCACGACAAAGTCGCACCGTTTGATGCAAAGCAAATCGCCCTTTTAGAAACTTTTGCGGCTCAGGCCGTAATCGCGATCAACAATACTCAGCTGTTCGAAGAAGTTCAGGCCCGTACAGCCGAAGTTGAAGAGACACTGAAGTACCAGACAGCCACATCTGAGGTGCTTGATGTCATCTCCCGGTCACCCAACGATCTACCGCCTGTGTTGGATGCAATCCTGGAGGTATCGTCGCGCATCTGCTCGCCAGAGTATGCGTTCTTTGCCATGCGAGATGCCGACGATGGGCTTTATCGCGTGGTTGTGTCCCATAATGTAAGCGACGCGTTCCTGGATTTCTTGTCAAACAACCCAATTGCTCCTGACGAAGGTTCATGTATAGGGCGAACCGCGTTGCATGGAGAAACGGTCTATATCGAGGATACTCGGAACGATGCCTCTTACACGTGGAAAGAAGCCGCGGAGATAGGAGATTACCTTACTACATTGGGGGTCCCACTTGTCAAAAATGGTCGCACGCTTGGTGTTATTGTTATGGCACACAGGCAGGCGTCGGCATTTAGCGGCAAACAGATCAACCTTCTGGAAACATTCGCGTCCCAGGCCCTGATTGCTATCAACAACACGCAGCTCTTCGAGGAAGTGCAAAGGCGCACGGCAGAAGTTGAAGAATCGCTGGAGTATCAAAAGGCCACGAGTGAAGTACTCGAAGTTATTTCCCGATCTCCGGACGCCTTAGAGCCGGTGTTGGAAGCGTTGCTTGCCGTTTCGTCCCGTATTTGCCGCCTTCAAGATGCTTTTGTGGCGCTGAAGAAACCTGAAGATGGCAAGTACCATTTCTTTGCTGGCCACAACGTGTCAGACGCATTCACCGACTTTATCAAAATGCACCCATTTGAACCGGGGGAAACATCTGCAACTGCACGGGCGCTGTTGTATGGGCACGCCGATTACGTCGAAGATACTCAGGCCGATCCCAATTATGATCCAGTTCTGAAGTCGAACCTCGACGGTTATAGATCCGTCCTTTCGGTACCGTTGATACGTGACGGCGACACAATTGGTGTCATCAGCATGGGGAGCAGAACCCCCGCAGCTTTTGACGAGAAGCAAATCAAGCAGATGGAAACTTTTGCTTCGCAAGCGATTATCGCCATTCAGAACTCGCAGCTTTTCAATGACACACAAACTGCACTTGCCCGCCAAACAGCAAGTGCGGACGTTCTCAGAGCTATTTCTGAATCCCCAACCGATACCAAACCAGTATTCGAGAAGATTGTCGGACTGGCAACGACGCTGATAGACTGCGACCTGGCTATTGCCATTCAAGCCAATAGAGCTGAGATTTGGCAGGTCGCTGTCGCAACTCCTCAAGGTGTGGAAGAAGTCAAGTGGACGGATCGGCTTCCGATTGATCCCGAGGACAATTTACCGTCCTGGTCGATCAAAAGTGGTAAGACGCTGCACATGCCAAAGTGGCGCTACGATGAATTACCGCGGCGCGACAAAAAAATCTTTCGCGAAAAGGGCTTTAAATCGTCTTTGATGGTGCCCTTGATGCGCGGGAAAGACTGTTTCGGCAACTTGGTATTTATTCGAAAGACGTCAAAGGTTTTTACGGACGACGAAGTGTCGATTGCCGAGTCTTTTGCAGATCAGGCCATCATCGCGCTGGAAAACGTGCGCTTGTTTAACGAGACTCAGGCTTCCTTGGCACGTCAGACTGCGAGTGCGGACATTCTAAGGGTGATCAGCCAATCTCCTGACGACATCAAACCTGTCTTCGAGGCCATTGCAGAGGCAGGCGTACGGCTGGTTTCCTGTGACATGGTAGCCGCCATGACGGCGCAAGATAATACGTTCGAGGTTCTGGCAAGGGTCAGTGCAGAAGGAGTTGCCACCCTTGAAGGCAACCAAAGTTTTCCGATCGACCCGAATCCGATGTTCAGCTTTCCTGCTCAGGTTCTTCATCAGAAGAAGATGCTTCATCTGCCCGATTGGGACACGATCGAGCTCTCGCCATTTGAACAGATTACGTATGATCGGCATGGCATTCGCGCCGCTTTGTTGCTGCCCTTGATGAAAGGCAAAGCGTGTCTGGGCGTGTTGGTTTTCGCTCGGAAAACAGCCGGGGCTTTCACCAAAGATGAAATCGACCTCGCGTACTCGTTTGCGGATCAGGCGGTAATTGCCATCGAGAACGTGCGCCTATTCCGCGAGGCCGAAGAGGCGCGAAAGGCCGCAGAGGAAGCAAACGAAGCAAAAAGTGCTTTCCTGGCGACAATGTCCCACGAAATTCGAACCCCCATGAATGCCGTAATCGGGATGAGTGGGCTGTTGATGGACACAGAGCTGGATGCCGAGCAAAGTGACTATGCGAATACGATCCGCGATAGTGGCGATGCGCTTTTGGGTATCATTAACGAAATCCTCGATTTTTCGAAAATTGAAGCTGGACAGATGGATATCGAGAACCATCCGTTCGACCTGCGCGAATGTATAGAAAGCGCGCTCGATTTAGTCAGCGGCAAGGCTGCCGAGAAACAACTCGATTTGGCCTATGAGTTCGATGACTCACTCCCCCAGGCGATCAGCGCGGACCTGACCAGATTGCGGCAAATTTTGCTGAATCTTCTCTCTAACGCTGTGAAATTCACCGAAAGCGGAGAAGTGGTTCTGTCAGTTGAGCAATCTGCCGAGGTAAACGGATCACTGGAGCTGACGTTTAGAGTCCGAGACACAGGTATCGGCCTATCTAAAAAGGGTATGAGCCGCCTATTTCAGTCTTTCAGCCAGGCAGACAGTTCAACGACCCGCAAATATGGCGGCACTGGTCTGGGTCTTGCGATCTCGAAACGCCTCGCCGAACTTATGGGAGGGACCATGTGGGCTGAAAGCGAAGGAGAGGGAAACGGTTCCACCTTTGTTTTCAAGATTCAGGCAAAACCTGCAAAACCAGTTAAGCCGTCCTCCCGCAATCTTGTCGGCCCTCAGCCTGAACTTGAAGGCAAACGCATTTTGATGGTCGACGATAATGCCACCAATCGCAAAATCCTGTCTCTTCAAACCGAGAAATGGGGCACCCGGACCACGACGTGTGAAACTCCGTCAGAAGCGCTGAGTATACTTGGAGAAGGCATCGAGTTCGATTTAGCAGTTCTAGACATGCATATGCCTGAAATGGATGGGGTAGAGCTTGCCAAACATATACGCGCCAAGAAGCCTGGGTTGCCACTAATCCTTTTCAGTTCACTTGGCCCGCGCGAAATAGATTTGGAGGATGGGCTCTTTGCTGCCAACCTTGCCAAACCTTTGCGCCAATCCCACCTGTTCGATACTCTGGTCACACTGTTCGCGACTGAAAAGGTGCGCGTAAAGCCGTCAAAACCACAGGACAAACCCCAAACCGATCCGGACATGGCAACGCGCCATCCGCTGCGAATTTTGCTGGCAGAGGATAATTTGGTGAACCAGAAACTTGCACTCCGCCTGCTGGAACAGATGGGCTATCGCGCTGATTTGGCCAGCAACGGTGCCGAGGCTGTCGAAAGCGTCAACCGGCAGACATACGATGTCGTTTTCATGGATGTGCAAATGCCCGAGATGGATGGGCTTGAAGCGTCTCGCCGTATCAACAAAGCGCATCCGGATGGAAGCCGTCCTCGCATAGTCGCGATGACCGCCAACGCCATGCAGGGCGACCGTGAGATGTGTCTGGAAGCAGGGATGGACGACTATATCACCAAACCGATCCGCGTGCCTGTCCTCATCGAAGCCCTATTAAATTGCCCCAGAACAAGAAGGTGATCCATGACAGACAGCCCGATTGATCATGAAATCTTCATGGAGCTAAAGGACGCCACAGGCGAAGAGTTTGCAGCAGAGCTTGTGAACACCTTTCTCGACGAAGCGCCAAGTATGATTGGCGAATTGAAAGCGGCCGCGAACGAAGCCGATGCCGACCGATACCGCCGTGCTGCACATTCTATCAAGTCGAACGCCAACACGTTCGGTGCAACGGCTCTTGCCGAACTGGCCAGGAAAGTCGAACTGGGAGAACTGCCCGAAGCCGGAGACTTAACAGAAGCTGCCGCTTTAGAGACCGCCCTCGCCACTGCAGCTACTGCCCTACGGAGCCTGATTGATGTCTGACGCCCCCGGTCATTTGCTCATCGTCGACGACAACAAGGTCAATCGCTTGCTTTTATCTCGCAGTGTAGAACTCTTGGGCCATCAAGCATCGGTCGCGGAAAACGGCCGAGTGGCGATGGAGATGTTGTCTGGTCAGCCATTTGACTTGCTTTTGCTGGATATCGAGATGCCGGAAATGGACGGTTTCCAGGTTCTTGAAGCTGTCAAATCGGACACCGAACTGCGGGATTTGCCAGTGATCGTGACGTCGTCTGTTGAGGGACTCGACAATGTCGTACGCTGCATTGAATTGGGTGCCGAAGACTACCTGCCGAAACCAGTCAACAAGACACTTCTCAGTGCGCGCGTCTCCAGCGGCCTTGAAAAGAAAAGACTCAGGGACGAACAAAAGCGACTGCTAGAGCGTTTTGCAACAACTGAGGTGGCCCAAGACCTACAGGAATCTGGCTTTGCCATAGGTGGTAAGCGCGCCAATGCTTCGGTTCTATTTTGTGATATTCGCGGCTTTACGACCTTGTCGGAAAACCTCGCTCCTGAGGATACGATTGACCTGCTCAACACCTTTTACACCTTGATGTTTGAGGCAGTTACCAGCAATGGCGGGATTGTCAGCCTGATGCTGGGTGACGGGTTGATGGCTCTTTTCGGAGTTCCGCAGCCCCTGCCCAACTCGGCGCAAAGTGCAGTGGCGGCAGGACATGAAATGCACAACATGATCGAGATGTTAAATCTCGAACGGCGCGCAGAAGAGAAAAGCGACCTAAAGATCGGTATCGGAATAGCGACTGGCGAAGTCGTCGCTGGCTATGCCGGGACAGACAACCGGGCGACGTATACTTGTATCGGATCGACCGTAAACCTTGCTGCGCGCCTGGAAGCAGAAACGCAGAAAACCGGAAGCCGGATGTTGATTGATCAAGAAACCTTCGATCTTTTGGAAGGGGCTGACGTGTTGCAGACATTTGGTGGCACCAGGATCAAAGGTTTCTCTGATCCGATCGATATTCATGCGCTTTGACCATTCGCGCAGCGCAGTGGGTGAACTCCGTTATTCAATGAACTCAAAATTTATGAAGCAACGCCATGAGCACACCGGCACGGGTTTAGCAGACAGGTAACTATCGAGACCTGTCCAAGCGTCATCAGCTAGGACTTCGTGCAATTCGAAAACTTGGGCGTTACTTCGGCTCAAGAAGCTTTTCCAGTTCGACACCTTGGTTTGCGGCGCTCGAAAGTACGGCTTCGCGCAACGCCTTACTGCGCTTAACAAGCCTCCGGAATTTTTCTTCATCCAAAACCAATAAGGTCGTGGGTACAATCGCTTGGACGGAGGCGCGGCGTTTTTGGCGGAGCAATAATTCAGCTTGCCCAAAAATTTCACCCCTACCCAACCGCCAACTCTGGCCGCCCATCTCCAATTCAACTGCTCCTGACGCAATGAAGTACACGCTTCGCGCCGGAGCGTTTTTTTGGATGACAACTTCGCCTGCCTCAACATAGCGCGTCTTCAAAGCGCGGACGAGCTTTCTAAGCCTCGCGGGATCCACGTCTGAGAATACGGGCAATTGTTTTACAAGCTCGGTGGCCCGCGGTGCAATGTCGATCCTTGGGCGTTCTTCTTCCTTTGCACGTTTCGCGGAAACATCATTCAAGAGTACGGAATAGAGTTCTGCACCTATGAGCCCTTCATCGAACATTTCGGTGTACTCTCGTTCTTCCAGCCGCAGAGCAATTCGGCGAATGAAACGACGCTGAACTTCTTCTGCAAAACCCGGGTACTGAAGCTGAAGGCCGTCAAGAGCTGTATCGACATATTCTGCGCGCCGATCAACAAGCTCCCTTAGAATGTCCGTCACCCTTCGCCCATGTATTCGGCGAATGCGTCGTTCTAAAAACCGATAAACGTCCCGCAGAACGAGGCGTTGTGCAAGCAAGACTTCAAAACGGTGCGCGGTCACACGGGCAAGTGGTGTTTGCAGCCGGAGCTTGTTGTTTAAAAAAGCGGCAATGCGAAACAAACGTCCGTAGTCCACAGTGCGACGTGCCGCTCGCAAGTATCCCGTGCGGCCCTGCAAGCGTGTTGCTTCAATAAGCCGGTCAATATCCAGAAGCGCCTTTTCGGCCAGTCGAATAGAAAGTGATCTGTCGCGCATGTGGCTAAGAACAAAATTTCGTTCCGCTCCTGCCAGGGCAAGGAGGCCCAGGGTTACGCGGTCCCGGTCAAGAATGTCTTTGCGCTCTTCGGCCGAGCGAACCTCTGTTTCCAGTCTTTGCCCGAACTGAACAGCTTCAGACCTGATGATTTCCGGATTCAGTTCGTAGCTCGCAGTTGTTTTTTCCACATCTTCCCGAACTGTCTGGAGCGACACAGCAACAACCTGGCGGGACAAGGCTTCGTCTACTGATGAAAGCTTATCGAGCCCAAGGCGACGTATGAAGGGCCTGAGAGTCGGCCCTTGAACGATCAGGGTAAATAGGGTGAAACCCGTCGCGAGGATACCAACGGCGCGTTGCGTCTCGGCGGCGACTTGATTGTTCTCGGTGACAGCAAGCGCCAATGCCAGCGTCACCGCACCTCGCATACCGCCCCAGAGTATTGCGTAACGAAACGGACGTTCCACAAGTGGTGAAACACGTACGAGTGACAAAAATGGCAGAAAACCAAACAGAATGAAGACCCGCGCGGCAACTGCGGCAACAATCACAACCAAGATCAGCACAAAGTCTGTCCACTGAACACCGCTTAACAGTTTGGGGATTAAAAGCGCCGCTAAAATGAAGATCAAAGCTCCGGCCCAATGCGCAAGAACGTCCCATACATCTGTGAGGCTTGTCCAAGCTTGGGGGGTCAGTCGGCCGGGCGCAGATAGGTTCAATGTGATCCCAGACACAACAACCGCGATTACACCCGACGCGCCGACACTCTGCTCTGCAATGACATATGCCAGATAAGGTAAGGCAATGGAGATCGAGATTTGAGCGAGCTCGAAACCTTCAATCAAGTTCATCAACCATAAGCTGGAACGCGCGAGAACCCATCCTGTCACAGCCCCCCCAACCAAAAGTAACGGAAACTGAACCAAAGCATCTTGCGGTCGCGGGTCGGGCGCGCCGACCATGACGAATCCTATGAACAGTCCAAATAGGGCGATTGCGGCTGCATCGTTCAAAAGGCTCTCGCCTTCGATTATTCGCGCCAGTCTTTGCGGGGCGGCAATCGAGCGAAAGATGCTAACAACCGCCGATGGGTCCGTCGTTGAAATGATGGCGCCCAGCAGCAGGCAAGCAACGGTAGGAAGGGAACTAACTGCCGCAAGAGCAAACCCAACGGTGAATGTCGCCACAAATACCGCGACAATAGCCAGAACGAGTATCGGCACCCAGTCGTCCAGCATACGTCGCAAGTTCATACCCAACGTCGCCTGAAAGAGTAGCGTGGGCAAAAAAATGTAAAGAAACACATTCGCGCGGATTGGAAACCCGAGGATTGCTTCCGCCACCGGGTTCATCACTTCCGTCAGATCAGTCTGAAGGAAAAAGGTCGCGGCAACACCAATTATGATGCCTAGAACCGCAAGAACGACGCTGTATGGAATTTGAAGGCGTGCCGCAACTGGCTCGGCAAGGCCGATAACCACGAAAAGCGAAGCAACCACTGTTGTTACAAGAACAATGTCCATCAAACGTCGCCTGTTATGATGTCACGAGGCACGCTTTCATTCGCGCTCACGCGGATCACCCCCGTAAGATTCATCAGTCCTTGGGGAGCTGGCATTACGTGGAATGTTTCATTCCATACAGACTTTATCCTTAAGAACATGGGGTTCTTGTAGGATACAGGTTCTGAAAATTCGATTGCCTGAGCGGATAGAGCAAAGCGCCACCTTTCGTTTTTGGCTTCGACATCTTGCCGATGGCTCTCGCCAGCTTCACCAGCATAGTGGTTGAAATCCTTCACGGTAAAACCTTTTCAAGTGCAGCCGCTTCCCCAATTACGTCGGCAAGCCGTCAGAGTATCTATCAAAAAAACTAAAGCTGAGACCCGATTGGTAAAATACTTAGAAATCCGGCGACTATATGATCCCAGGCCGACCCCGTCGGCTCTGATCGATATTCGAGAACGTTGTCATCCTCTCCTCTTGTCGTCCATTTTAGTTGACCAGCTTGCTCTAGCGTCACGTTATAAGTGTATGCGGGTAGCGCCTCGTCCAAAACACCCATGGTTTGCGTGGTCAAGGTCGGCGAATCTATCAGAATTCCCATTTCCGTGTTTATGTTGACAGAACGCGGATCCCAGTTGAACGATCCCACAAACAAGTAACGGTCATCAACTGCGAATGCCTTGGAATGTAAGCCCGACCTGGACTGAGCCCAGTTGATACCGCGGCGTTGGACCTGATAGGCGTCAGGCCGTAGCTCGTAGAGTTCTACTCCACCGCGTAATAGTGCTCGGCGTTTTTTGGCATAGTGCGCATAAACGGGTGCGACATCGTTAGATGCCAGGGAATTGGTTACAACCTTTACGTCGACACCGCGGCTTTCTAGTTCGGTCAGCCATTTCACACCATTGTTGCGCGGCACGAAATAGGCGGACACGATATTCACTTCACTGCTGGCATTCTCGAAATACGGAAGCAATTGAGACGCAAGAATTGGATCTGAGTTCTCGAGACCTGCGGCTTTTGAAGGCGGATCAGCATACAGTTTTGCGGGCAACCAATCCAATGATAGGGCTCCGTCCGCAAAATTCTCTTTTGCTGACTTTCTGAGGGCCGCGCCGTACTGCGTTTGCTTCGCTTTCTCGACCAGTTCATTCAACATGCGGCGCGCATCACCAAGATCAAATTCTTCAGGTTCACCAACGACCACACGCGCAGGAACGGCGAACTCGCTGTTCCAATACGCATCGAAACTGCGGGAGACCTCACTTACAACAGGACCTGCTGCCAATACGTCCAAATCTGCGTAGTTCATTTCCTTCCGTGCCAGAAAATACTCGGCACCGATGTTTCTGCCACCCACTATTGTAAACACGTTGTCAGCCGTCATGGACTTGTTGTGCATTCTGCGATTGATGCGTTTGAAATCTGTCAGCCCTGCAATCAGCAGGCTTTGATCCCTCCAAAACGGGTTGAACAGCCTGATCTCTATGTTCTTGTGGTTGTCCAAAGCGGCGGTCATCGCGTCATAGCTGGACGTATCCATGTCATCCAGCAGAAGCCGGACACGAACACCCCGATCTGCTGCCTGCAACAGACTGGCTGCGAATAGGTGGCCCGTGGGGTCGTCGTGCAGAAGGTAATATTGTGCGTCAATTGTTCGCTCGGCTGCAGCGGCCATCAACAGCCGAGAGACAAGCGCTTCTTCCCCATCACTGATTAGCTTGACACCCGACCGACCGTCTTTGGGGTCGCCAAGCCGGTTGGCTGCCTGTCCCAAAGTTGTATTTGCACTCGCTGGCAGCGAAGCCGTCACTGTCTTTTCATATGTACGTGTTTTGGGGGCACAAGCGACCAGTGCAACCGTGCAGAATAGATAAACCACGAATTTCCACGGCGCCATCGACATCCTCCAAAACCCATGCCCTAGGTGACTACGACGGGGCACGCGATTGCAAGTTTGTTCTTTGAAGCCATTGGTTGTTTCTTTTGCCGGTGTTGTATTCGCAGGAGTTTTGTCGCTGACCTCTGGAGTCGCGATTTTGACTCTATCCCATTTCAAACGCACTCTGACATCAGCCAAGTGGGGACGGGAGCAATGCCTCACCAAGAGAACAGAAATGACCCCACCCCGGATTCTGCGCCGCAAGCCGCGGTATGTGGCTCTGTTCCCTGTGGGTTTCCTGCCCACCACAAGGTCCCGTTCGAATTTGTTTGATAAATTCTAATTCGACACAGGTGGTTGAGCCAAGCTCACCTATGGAGCGCACGTGCTGCCCGATCTAAAAGGCCTCTCTTATCTGGGCGCGCTGGTCTATTTCCACGACGCCGCTGAAAGCCTGAGCTTTTTGCGCGCCACCCAGGCGCTGAACGCGGCGCCATCGGATAACCGCGCTGGAAGACGCCAAGCCGCTGTTTGACACCAAGGCCAACCCGGTCGCTGCGCTTGGCGCCCAGATCGGCGAGGCGTTCTGGAAAGAGGCGCTTCCGCACATCCATTAACGCGACCGCTCGACCTGGCGTCACTGGCTGAACGCGGTCGGCGCTCCGACCGACTTTGCCGAGCGAGGCTAAGTGCTGACAAACCCCATATGGTTCGGGAGGCGGCGGGTTACAGACGGGGCATCGCCATCGGCTTTTTCCCTTTATTGACAAGTTCCTTGACCAGTGGCGGCTTGACGGCGTCGGAACGCAATCGATCAGTTCGAACCGGGGCTATTTCTGCAGGTGAATTCTGGCGCCAGACTGCAGGCCGAGGCCTTCGTCGACTGAGTTGCGGGTCAGGCGGAAGAGTTGATGGTTCGGCCTTAGGCTCAGGACCTGAACCGCTCCAACACGTTCCGGGTGATCTGTTCGACCTGCCAGTCCCGCCGGGTGAGGCCCATGACCCATTCACAGGTGGCGGCGTTGAAAATCTCTCCCTCGCCGCGCGCCCAATGCAGGATCACGCCGTTACCGCGGGTGCTACGGTCCAACGAGTCCTGTGTGATCTCGCCAAAAACGGTCTGCGCTTTGAACTTCGCGTCGTCGTCGCCGATATAGACTGTTTCGCCCCACACCCCATGCGCGGGTTCCACATTGGTGGCGAGCCCAAGGGCCAGTATCTGGATTGCCGGGTCCGCCCCGTCGCTGCCGGTGGGAAAGGGCAAGCCGTCCTCCATCCGGTAGTCCACCCCGTCGACTTCGTAGCCAAAGATGCGAGAGGCCGCGCCCAGCTGATCGCCATAACCCAACTGCGTGTCCTGGAACGCCCAATGTTCGGGCCGGTAGACCGTGAAACCACCACTGCCCTGGCCGACGCAGCGGCCCAGGCCGGCATAGACGCCTTTCAGCCCGTTTGCGCCGAAAGTCTGGGCTCCCGGCCAGTTCACCGGGTCCACCTCCCACGCCGCCGTGACCAGATGCGCCTGATCGGTTCCGATCAGAGGATCGCGTTCGGCGTTGTATTTGTAGCAAATCTGGGTGCGGCCTTCGTCCTCGATCCGGGTTTGCCACAGGAAGTTGCCACCAAACCGCGCGACCCGCCCGCCTGCATCAACATAGGCGTCGACCGCATGACGCATATTGGCGGACCAGTATTCGTCGTGACCCACGAAAATCACGCATTTGTAGCGGCTGAGTAGCTCTGGATCAGCGTCGAGGTCATGTTGGGTCGCATAGTCCAGTTCGAAACCCTGCGCCTCGGCCCAGCGCGCGAAATGGCGTTCGTAACTGGCCCAGCCGGCGGAAGCGTATTTCTTGGAATAGCCATAGGCATAGGCCCATTCCATGTAGGGATATCGCACCATGCCGCCGGGCACATGCGGAGCCTCGGGCACCGCGCGGGGGGCACCTTCGGGCAGTTTGCAGAACCCCCGCGTCCACGGGCGCTGGGTGGAAACGACCGGTGAGAATTCATTGCCTTCGGGTCCGTGGATTCCTTCGTAATGGTTCGAGCCACCCCAGCAGTTATAGGCCAGCCAAGTGCCTGTTGCGCAGACCAGCAGGTACGGCGCCGGGGGTCTTTCGGCCGCGCGGCGCAGCAGGAACAGGTGATGTTCTTCAACCCGGTCTCCATCGCGTTCTGCGCTGAGTGTGACCAGATAGCCGCCCTCGCGCCAGCCTTCCGGAATGGTGAAGTAATAGGAACCTTTCCACCCGCAACCGCTGACGGAACACTCGACGGGCGTGTCCTGATGCACGCCGGTTAGCCCGGTTTCGGACAGCAGCGGTTCATAACGCAGTCCGTCGCGTCCCATCTCCACGTTCCACTGCGCCGCGGTGGTCGACACCCGCAACGTCACTGTGTCACCTGGGGCATAGGTCATCCGGTCGGTATACCCCCAGATCTCAAGCACTGCGTCATCGCGCGCCGGACCGATATAGTAGTTGTCCAGGATATGCCGCGCCTTGGCCCGCGTGCGGGGCGTCGTGGCAGGGCCTGGCCTTTCCGAGCGTGTCATCTCACCATCCTATTCCGGCAGATATTTTTCGGACCAGCTTTCGCTTGCCGTTCCAGCAGTGATCATTGCCTTGATCTGGTCGCCAGAGAAGCCGATTTCGTTCAGAATCCGACGTGTGTCGGATCCGTATTTGGGCATTGGCCCAGGGATCGCGATCGCCGCGCGCGCAGGACGAACCGCATTTGGCGCCACCAGATCACACCAGCGGCCCATCGGATGTTGGTCGTGTCGGATCACGCTAAAGGTATTCCCCGCCAGGTCGATTTGCCCCTCACTCTCAGGCTGCAAAACCGCATCGCGGGTTTCATGCAGCGATCCCAACGGCATTGCTGTGGCAGAACTTCCGGCAAAAGCCTGCGCCCAGTGAGCCGCGTCGTGAATTGCGAACCGGTCTGAAAGTGCTGCAACCATTTCTTCTTCAGGTATCTTGGCCAGGTCAGCCAGTTCCGGCACGCGCATCAGCGCGCCTCGTTCCTCAGAGGGGGCCGCAAAAAACATCCAATCATCTGCAGCCCGGTAGCAGTGATAAAACGGACCCCAGCCCAAGGCCTCGCGTCCTGAAGGTTCATCAAAAGGGGCACGGCCGTCAAAATCGTACATCAATTGCGCCTGTATTAGATTTCCCGCACCGGCCAGTGCAGCACGGGCAATGCCGCCTTTGCCGGTCTTTTCAAGCCGCAGAAGTGCCGCCCCCAGAGCTACGCAAGCACAGAACCCGGTCAATACGTCGATGGTCCCGAAGTGCGCGTGTTCTTCAGGCGTTTGCATACCACCGCCAAAACGCACCATGACCCCGGTCGCGGCCTGTGCCAGGTCATCGTAACCCAGGTGATCAGATTTCGGACCGCGTGCGGGACCGCCAAAGGCGTCAAGCTGTACCAGGATCAGGCGCGGGTTGATGGCTGCAAGCTGCGTTTCACCCAAACCCAAGGCATCGCGCTGTTCGTCTGTGCCGTTCATTGTGACCACGTCTGATCTCTTGATCAGCTTGCGCAAGGCCACCTGCCCATCCTCTGAGCGCAGGTTCAGCAGGACACTTTCCTTGCCGCGATGCGCGTGCAAACCGAAAACGACAGTGTTCCAGGGATCAACCGAAGGTTCCACCGGCTGCACGGACGTCACTTGCGCTCCGTAGCGGGCCAGGGTCGATCCGATGGTCGGACCGGCGATTACGTTGGTCAGGTCCAGCACCTTCAATCCTTCAAGCCAGCCTCCCGCGCTGTCGCCGCCTTTTCCCGTCCGGGGAGCCTCAGCCAGGATGTCGGTCAAAGGGGCGCTAACTGAATCCGGCCCCGGACGTTTGACCAAGGCACCCTCATCCCCGGCCAGCCACGCGACGTTCCCCATCTGCCGCATGGCACCATGGCGCGGGTCGTCGACCTCCAGCACCAAACCTGAGGCCAGCGCATGAGGATCCGCCAGCCATTCTCTGGTAAATCGTTGCGCCGTGGCTGGCGCCTTGGCCGCGCCAAACAGGATCTCCCATTCTTGCGAGGGCTTGGTCAGAAACGCAGCCTTCATGGCTGCTGACACGCGCGCCCGGTCCCGGTCGCCAACGGGGTAGTTGCGCAGGGACCAGTCATCCGGCCAGTCCGCCGTATCCAGATAAGCATCGAAATCAGGCAGCTCATCCGCCAGTTCTTTCAGGCCCAGCGTCTCCAACACCCGACGTGGATGTGTTTTGACGCTGCCTGCCACGACATAGAACCCACGCCCGTCCGCGCAGGTATAAGTGCGGTAGAACGGATCCAGGAACTCTTCCAACTCACCAAAGCTGAGGTCCATGGGCAGACCTTCGGCCGCACGCCGGTCAAGCTCTACCTCACGCGGGGATTTGTAACGTTCGGGGTAATCCTTGATCTGTTCACAGTTATAGACCAACCCCTCCAGCAGCGAAGAGGCCAGCGGAACCTCAATGTGCTCTCCTCCATTGCGGTTCCGGGCAAGCAGCGCAAATTGAACCGCCATTGCGCCGAATGCCGCCCCATAAGCCGAAGCAAGCGTCAGCGGAGTAAAGGACGGGTTGATCCCCATCAATCGCCGGTTCAGGCCCATATCGGTGAACTGCCCAGTACGCGCAGCGATTACGGCCTCCCAGGCTGGCAGATCTGCCAGAGCCGGGTCTGTCGAGGCGAAGCCTGGCAAGGACAGCGACACGATGCGCGGGTTGATTTCGCGCAGTGCCTCAGGCTCCAGACCCAACCGCTCCATCACACCGGGTCGGAAGTTTTCGATCACCACATCAGCGCGCGCGACCAGTTCGCGTGCCGTCCTCAGGTCCGCCTCGGTTTTCAGATCCAAAGTCACCGCAGTTTTCCCCCGCGACAGCATGTCGGTGGCGGGGTCCTTCAGCCGCGGCCCACCGGGCGGGTCGATGCGGATCACGTCAGCCCCCATATCGGCCAACATCATGCCGACCAAGGGACCAGCCAGATATTGGCCAAAATCAAGCACACGGATGTGGTCAAGGGGCCGTGTCGTCATATCAACCTATCTCCTTGTCGGGCTTCTAGCACTGAACTGACGTTACGATTGCGTTTCCGAAGCCGCCGAACCAATATTGCCAAAAAACGCGCGGATTCTGCCAAGATGGCTCCACTCACCATCACAGTTCTTTTGTCGGAGCGGTTCTCCAACATCGTCCTCGCCTGCCTGCTGGAACCTCTGCGTGTTGTGCGCGACAGCGGTGGGGCAGACATCCGGTGGACAATTCTGACGGTGAATGACGCGCCTGTGACCAGCTCAAGCGGCATTCGGGTTGCGCCAGACGACTGCCTTAAACACATGGAAGCGGCCAACCTGACGCTAATCGTAGGCGGGGATGACTTCCGCAAAGAGGCCGCAGAAAAACAACTCTCACGGCAGCTGCGCCCTCTGCTGCGGTCAGGAGTGGTGATCGGAGCAGACACTGGCGCATGGCTGATGGCAACCTTGGGGTTGCTTAACGGTCGACGGGCAACCATTCACTGGCAGCTCTTTGACGAGTTTTCTGAAAGCTTTCTGGCCACTGCGGTATCACCTGACCGGTTTGTGCAAGATGGGCGGTTTTGGACCTGTGGCAGTGCGGCAACCGCGCTTGATCTGATTCTGGAATTTATTACTGGCCACTTCGGGGCCGCCGCTGCGCAAGAGGCGGCGGCCATGTTCCTGCAGGACAACACAACTGCGCAACTTTCCGGCTCCGCGCTGCATGGGCTCCGCGCCTTCGGCTCCGAGAAGCTGCGTATGCTGTCCGCCAGGATGGATGACACGCTGGAAAAACCCCTGCCTCTGGCCGAGCTTGCGGCCTGCGCCAACATGTCTGAACGCAGTCTGGCGCGCCTGTTCCACCAAGAACTCGGAGTGTCCCCTGGACGGCACTACCAGGCCATGCGCCTGACACGTGCGCGTGATCTGAGCACACACACCCGGCTGAGCATCGAGGAAATCGCCCTGCGCTGCGGCTTTTCTTCAGGCTCGGGGCTGCGCAGGGCATTTCAAAAGCAATATGGCCAGCCGATCCGAAGGAGAACCGGCAGCCCCCCGTAGCGGGCGTCCACGGCAGAGTCATTTCTGTGTTCAGGATCAGACATGGTCCTCGTTTGCGCTTGGCTGCTGGTAGAGTACGTTTGAATTGAGGTTGCGTCAAAACCACCAGCCTTGATTGGATGGCCAAGGTTTTCGCGAAATCAACGTCCTGAGACAAGACAACCTCAAGTTTCACAATGGCTGGCATCCGAGGTGAAACTAGGAACCTGACCTTCAGTAGAGACCAATCTCGCTGACATCTACGCGGGCCTCGTGATCGCGCCCGTAGGCTACAACTCCAACTGAAGTGATTTCGTCAGCAATGGGAATAGCACGCAACATGGCACCTGAAGCCTTGAAACCTGACAGAGGTAAATAAACTTCGGTCCAATCGTTAGAAGTTGCGAACTCGGCCTGATAGTATTGCCACGGTAGCACTGTGCCACGCGTTCTGAGGTGAACAAAGTAATGTTCGCCGTTCCCCCGCACCAATAACCTGACACCTGATACACCATCATCCGGTCGATCAGACAACTTGCGTCGGAACTGGATGAAGCCCCCGTTATTTTCTGTACTCACGGTTCCGGTCAACCGTGCGAATGCAACATCACCTTCCGAACGAAACTGCACGTGCCCTGAAGAAACTCCTCCCATCACCGTGTCGGCAACGTAGTCCCAACGCGTCTCCGGAGACTTGGAGAAGTCTTCAGTCAGTTTTCCATCAGCCTGAGCCATTGTGCATCCGATGATAACAAGACCTGAAACAAGTCCAATGAAGTTGGCTCGCATATTGTTCCTTCTCAGTTCAGTAGCGCAATTGAAAGGTTCAGCGCCGTGGCAAATGCAACCCATGCGAAGTACGGCAGGAAGGCCAGCGCGGAGACACGATCAGAGTGCCTGATCCGAGCAATGAACGTGGCGATGACAGCCAACAACGCAACAATAACCACAAGGGCAAACCACGGCAGCTGCAGAACGAAAAAGGTTGGAGACCACAAAAAGTTAAGACCCATCTGCGCCCACCAAAGATTCATTGCGGTCGAGCTTCGGTCTGTTTCGAACTGACGCCAACCGACCATGGCAATCAATACATAAAGCACAGTCCAGACCGAGCCAAATATCCAATTTGGTGGATTGAAAGCCGGTTTAGAAAGCTGCGCGTACCATTCGTCAGGTGCAGTCAGTGTCCCAATCAGGATGCCGCCGCCCACCACAAGCGCAAGGAATGCTATGCGGATCAACCAGTTCGACATTGTAGGATAGCTTTCAGCAGTCCTTGGTCGTCACGTTCACAAGTGCTTCGGAAGAGAAGGTCGCAGTACTGGTCTCACCCTCATCGGTAAATGACACCGTGGCGCCTTCGATCTCTGACCCTGTTACGGTGATTTCGCGTTGCCCGATAGTGTCATCGACATCAATGGTAAAGGAGAGTTTGTCCCCGGCTGCGAGGGAGGCGATCTCAAGTTCAATTGCATCTTGCCCGTCCACGACCGCTGGAATTTGTCGCAAGGCATCCGCACCCTCAACGAATTCAAGCGGTTGGAAGACCTCTACACCCGCACCCTTTTCGGTAACGTCGAAAATCAAACGTCCGGCAGATTGCGACAAGTCAATTTTGACGGTCGAGGCTTCTACTTCGCAAGCTCCGACGTTTGTTAGAACAAAACGGTCTTTGGGTGCGCCTTCTATAAAGCGAATTTGTACACCAGCCTGAAGCGAAGTGGCTGCAAATAATCCAAAGGTCGCCGCAAGAATACTCTTCGGGAGCATATTTATCTCCTTGCTTAAAGGTTCTTGATAGATACGCTTCGACGGGTTTCTTGGATCAGACTTATGCCCTTAAGCTTTCGTGGTTCAGCCGACAAGACCTTTCGAAGTTCCATGCACCGCTGTCCTAAGGATTACGTCAAAACATGCCATTGTCATTCTCACTGTTTGCTGGAACTTCCTGAAGAACATCCCAGTGCTCGACAACCTTTCCTTCAGCATCCAGGCGAATGATATCGATCCCTGCGTACTCGAGACCATCGGGCCAGATTCGATGGCAATGCAGAATAAGCGCGCCGATTGACTTGGGGCGGAGCATTGTTTCCAAGGTTATTGCCGAATTCACCCAAGAGAACCCTGCCATCTCAATCGAACTGTCCCTCTTGGACGGCTATGTCGACCTTGTAGGCCAGGGTTTTGACCTCGCCGTTCGCTTCGGCAACATCACAGACAGCTCGTTCAGATTGCGAAATCTAGGAAGCTACCAACGTTTCGTATGTGCATCCCCAAAATACCTAACCTCATTTGGAACGCCTGAAAAACCAGAAGATCTATTAAACCACAACTGCTTGGCCATGAGGTTTGGCGACATGATCGACAACGTGTGGGAGTTTGGATCAGGACCAAATGCCCAGCGCGTATCAGTAAAAGGAAATCGAATAGTCAATGATGGTTCACTCATCCGCGATTGGGCGATTGTAGGCCATGGGGTCGTATTGAAGTCGGAGCTGGATGTCGGCGACGATGTTCGATCTGGCAGACTTGTTTCTGTCTTGCGCGACTTCCTCCCGCCGCCGAAACCTTTGCAAATGATGTTCCCGCCTAGCCGAGCCCAACCACGTCGCATAACGGCCTTAGCTGAGCATATGCGCCGCAAATTTGGTGTGAGTTGAGGCCGCAAGGGAAGACATAAAATCGATTCTGCGATTGGCTGCGCTGTTCAAGCCTGTCCTATCAATTTATTCGAAGAGGAACCTCTAAGGCGTGGTTCAGAAGAACCATCAGCAGCAGCCTTTTTGGACGGGAACTGTTGCAAAGTCGAACATCTTTTAAAGGCGACCATTCCGACGGATTGCAGCAACTGATAGCCGCTAGGTTTGCTCAATGAATCTCAAGGTCGCGCGTGCTAGCTCTGTGCCAGCATCTTCTTGAATGAAATGCCCCGCTTTAGGCACAACGATATGATTTTGACCAGATGCCCCAGGGATCGACTTTTGGAACATTTTGTCTACTCCTGCCATGACCCTATCGTCTTCTCCAAAAACAGTCAGAAACGGAGTGTTCAGTGTCTTGAGGGTTTCCCATGCGGCTCGGTTGGCTTCAGAAGCTGGGTTGTCGGGTTTGTCGGGCACCAAAATTGGAAACTGCCGAGCGCCTGCCAAATAGCGTGAATCCGGGAACGGTGCGTTGTAGGCTGCAACCTCTTCGTCGGAAATCTTGGATGTTGTGCCGCCGAATACGATCCGGCCCGAATTAAATTCAGGCACAGATTGTGAGTATTCCCGCCATGAAAGAAATGCCTCGCCCAAGGGTGTGTCACCAGTGGGCAAGGCCGTGTTCGCCACAACCACACGTGAGAACCGCTCGGGCATACGCGCAACCAACCGCAAGCCTATGAGGCCGCCCCAGTCCTGGCAAACCAATGTGATGCCCGTCAGGTCAACTTTCCGCAACCACTCGGACATCCAGTCTACGTGGCGTTGGTAGGTGTAATCGGATCGCTCAGTTGGCTTGTCCGACCGTCCAAACCCAATCAAATCAGGAGCCAGAACTCGATGGCCCGCATCTTTGAATAACGGAATCATGCGCCGATACAAGAAGCACCAGGTTGGCTCTCCATGCATCAACAATACTGGCGGTGCCTGTGTCGGCCCCTCGTCCAAATAGTGCATTCGGAGACGACCGTCTTCGGTATCATCCACATCAAGATAGTGTGGGTCAAATGTGAAATCTGGCAACCCGTCAAACCGATGGTCCGGTGTACGAAGGAACTTCATAGTGAAGTCTCCAAGAATGTCGACAGTCTTGGCAAAGTAACAATGATCGATAAAACAAAATCGGTCCAGTTCCCGCGTATATCGACTTCATGATTGTATGAGTTCGACGCTTTTCTTCGCTCCATCGCAGCAAACGTACTCATCGCGAAGGTCTCGTATCTTCTGCTCCAACACTAAAGTTTGGTCTCAAAAACCTCATTTATGAGTTCGCCTGAGTTGAAGCAGAGCAGATCTGTTCGGACCGCCGAGAGGCGGCTCAGAAGAAAAGGGCAAGCCCGGTCATTGAGACAACCAAGAAAAGGAGAGTCATGATTCCACCTGAGCGAACGAAATCGACCACCCGGTAGCCTGCTGGACCCATGATCAACGCGTTCACTTGGTGTGTTGGGATCAAAAACGAGTTGGACGTTGAAATTGCCACGGTGAGAGCAAATACAGCCGGGTTACCACCCGCCGATACGGCAATAGAAACTGCTAGCGGCACCAGCAGAACAGTTGAACCTACGTTGGACATGACCAGCGTAAACGCCGTTGCCAAAACGGCGATTCCTGCTTGCAGCGACCATATCGGCCACCCTTGAAGGAGGGCCAACACATGCGCTGCAATCCAATCCGCTGTGCCGGTGTTTTGAACTGCCTGGCCCAACGGGATCAGCGAAGCGAGTAGAAAAACTGTACTCCAACTAATCGACTCGTAGGCTTCGTCAATCGAGAGCACCCGGCTCAATACCATCCCAATAGCGCCGATCAACAGGCACAATGACAAGCGCAGATCAGAGAACAGAATTAAGCTTAACGCTATTAGGAAGAAGGCGAGCGCCCATCCGACCTTGTGTGGCCGTAGCTCTTCCTGGGGAAAATCCGAAGTTACAACGACAAAATCCCTGTCCGACTTCAACCGTGTCAGGCGGTCCCACTGCACGTGAACCACACACGTATCACCGGACTGCAAAGGGACTTGCCCGATATGCGTTGCAGCATGATCTTCGGTTTCAACGTGGCTCAGTGTTTCTTCACCACGCTGAATGGCTAACAAAGACAAACCGTGTGTCTGACGCAGGCGCAGATCAATCGGAGTTTGGCCAATAACCGATGAACCGGGCGGGATAACAACCTCAGCCACGCCCGATTGGGTCGCGGCGAAATCATCCGCAAAGACATCTAGTTGGGGAAGTATCTCTAAGCCGTAAGGCTCAGCGAACTGTTGCGCAACCACCCGGCGCAGGCCAAGTACTGCAAGCCGCGCTGGCGCTTCGATCTTGGTATCAGCCATCGGCGCGATGACCTTGTGGCCGCGATAGGATGTGCCAAGAATGTACATGTTATGGGCGACCATTAAATCCGCAAGCGTTTGCCCGATGATGATCGAGCCTTCAGGCACACGTATTTCGAACATATCGGCCCTAAGCCCGTAGGTGTTTTCGACATAGGTCTGCATGGACCGAGCCGAGCTTGCGTCTTCTCCACGCTCCCGCTGCGCTGGAAGGACCCAACGACCAAAAAGCACAAAGTAAAGCACCCCCGTCAGCACCAGCATCACACCGATAGGCGTGACTGAAAACAACCCAAATGTCTCCATTTGTTGGTCAGCCGGAAGGGATGAATTTGCCGATACAATCAGGTCATTCAACAGGATAAGAGGCGACGACCCGACTAAGGTGATCGTACCACCCAGTATTGCGCAAAACCCCATGGGCATCAGCAACCTACTCATCGGGATTTCCGTACGTGCCGAGATGCGGCTAACAACAGGCAGAAAAAGCGCAGCAGCTCCAACGTTCTGCATGAAGGAGCTTATGACACCAACCGTTGTTGATATTATGGGAATTATCCGAGCCTCAGTCGTGCCACCATTCTTGAGGATCAAGGCCGCGACCTTTGACATCAGTCCAGTCTTATCAAGCCCAGCCCCAATTACCATTACTGCGATGATGGACATCACGGCGTTCGAGGAAAAACCTTCAAAGAGCTTGGAGATATCGGCTAGATTACCTAGCCCCGGCAGATAGCTCAGTGCGCCAAGCAGTACCATTACAAGAATTGCTGCAACATCGATCCGTATAATCTCGGTAACAAAAAGAAAGACCGTAAAAGACAATAGACTCAGTACGGCTATCATTTCGTAGGTCAGTGTTGGTAATTCCATGTCGTACCCTCCAACCTGAAATTACCTGACTAGCAGTGAATACGAAGGACCAGCTCCGCGCAGCAGATAAGGCCAAAATCCATCAGGCCGGCTCACGCAGCTCGTTTTTTCGGACGTGGTATCTGGTGAAACCTGGATTTCGCCAACCAAAAGAGACGCTGATGACAAACTCATAAGCCTCTCTTAGACGTCGCAATGCGAAATGAACTTTCACTATTGCTCGATTGTAAACACATAAATTTGCCGTGTCGTCATCATTCATTTTCAATCAATTTTCTTGCTAAATCGGGTAGGCTTTGTGAAAGCCGCCACTGTGAACCGGCATGCAAAATTGACCCCTGTATTAGGGTAATCGGCGTCCAAAAGT